>NZ_JAOQJL010000005.1:17903-39126 GCF_025566965.1 Blautia ammoniilytica
TAGTTGTGCGGTGTTGTTGTCTCACGCACGATATAGCTTCCAAATGGTAATGGAATACTGCAGGCATACCCTTTTTCATCTGTGAAAATCTCAGTTGCTCCATTTTCTCCACTCACTACTGGTTTTGCAGAATCAAAATCATAACTTCCATCTGCTTTCTTTGTAAGGGAAGATTTCAGATAAACTGTAAATCCAGCTCCGGATAACAGATCTGCATCGGTCTTTCCATTGTTGGCTGCTTTAATGATCTGGAATGGCTGCTTGATGACCTGCTCACTGGAAGTGCACTCTCTTTTTACTTCTGATGTCATATCTCCTTCATAACTGCACGTAAGATCATGCTCTTCTGTATCTGCCAGGTATCCGGTCGGAGGTGTAATCTCTTTGATATAATATTTGCCAAGATACAAGCCATTTACAGAAGCCTGTCCTTTGTCATCTGTTGTAAGAGAAGCTACCTGTTCTCCTGCTTTATAAATAGTTCCAGTTGCTCCGTCCGGATGCACGATATCTTCACGGGCATACAGACCATAAACTGCACCTTTCAGTGTGGCATCTCCCTGCGGTACTGCTTTTCCTGTTTCTTTATCAACTTTGAATAAATTGATCTTTGCTGTCACACGGTCATTGCTGAAGGTATGGGCAAATGATACGGTTGCTTCTTTATCATTGGTGTAAGAAAACTTGAACGTATACACATCTTCTGTATTTCTTACATAGCCTTCCGGTGCCTGATCTTCTTTTACAAAATAGGAATATCCAATCGGAAGATCCGCTGTGAATTTTGCATTCCCATCTGCTCCAGTAGTTGCTTTCTCAATCAGTGTTCCTTTTTTCACAACAACGGTTCCGTCTGCATTTCTAATATCATCGGATGCATACAGAGCAAAAATACCGCCATTCAGTGGTTTCTTGATGTCTTTATCCTGTTTTACTACGGAAACATCTGCTTTCTGTCTCTCGTTGTTAAAAGTCACATCTGCAAATACAACTTCTTTATTCTGTCCGGCATAGGTCAGAGTCACTGGCTTTTCTTCGCTGCCGTTATAGAAATTGTCCGGTGCTTTTGCTTCTTTTACCACATAGGTTCCAAGATGCAGGTTTTTCAGTGTGACAGAACCATTCTCACCTGTTGTCAGATTTTCTTTTACCAAGTCACCTTTGCTGTACACTTTTGTGCCATAAGCAGTTACGATATCCGCTCCGGCATACACGTTATATACTGCATTTTTCTGTCTGCGGTTCTCATACTGGAATACGGTTCCACTCTCACTGACTTCTGCACCGATAAGAACCTGACCTTCTTTGTAAATGGTAAGCTCTGCCAGCTGCTCCTTGTTTTCCACGGTCACAGCCGAGGTCTTACTTGCTACCAGTTTCACATTTGTTGCCGTTGCATTTACTACATATCCCTGTGGCGCTGTGATCTCTTTCAGATAAACGGTATCCTGTGTCTTGATGATCGTAACAGAGGATTTTCCATTCTTATCTGTTGCCGGCATCTGAGTGATCAGCTTTGTACATGCCTCATCGCTGTATACACCGAATACTGCACCTGCAAGATTGACATCCGCTGTATCGTCTTTCTTTACGATTTCGATCGTAGCCTGTTCAATCCAAGACACTTTGAAATCAATATATTTTTCATCTGTCACACCTTCACCAAATACCAACGCAAGATCCTGCGTGTCAGATCCGGTGGTGATTTTATAAGCAGAGTAATCTTTTGTAATACTTCCCTTCATTGTAGAAGACCAGCTCTGTGCCACGTCACTCACCTGTGTCAGTGGTGCAGAAAGATAAAACTTTGTTCCTCCGCAAATTTCTACACTTGCACCAGCTTTACTTGTTGTGCCTGTGCTTAGATTATGAAGTTTCACACCAGACGGAAGCTTCATCGTAATTGTCTGTAGCTTATCTGCTTTGAATGTAATATCTTTGGTTCTCTGTGAATTGCCATCCACATAAGCTTTTACATCTCCATCAGAAAATGACATTGCTACATCCGGTATTTCTGGCTGTGAAACACAATAATTATACAATTTCATTGCTAAATTCTTGGCTGTACTATTCGCTCCGGAAAAAGCGTCGCCACTTCCATTAGCATAAGAAGCCGCCAGATGAACAAGAATGAATTTTGCTCCAGCACTAAGATTTCCATAACCATTCTCTTCTGTAAAGAATCCTTCATCTCCTGCTGCCTTGGTTCCGTAATAACATACCTTAGCTAATGTTTTTCCATCTCCGACTTTACTAATCGTGTAATTACCTGTTCCTGGTCCCGGTTTTGATGGCTGTACACAGTAAGCAGTCGCAGATACATTTCCAAACTGAACCGTATACTGATAGGTAAGATAAGAACCATAACCATAATCCGCATAACGATACAGAGTTCCTCTTGTAACAGATACTTTCTGTACACTTCTTGCACTTGTCTTTGCCATAAAAGTGACTGTTTCACCAGCTTCCATGGCGTATAAATCAATTCCTTCCTCTTCCGCCTGCTCCATTGCATCCGATACTGTAAGACCTGTTTCCGAATCCGTTGTATTTTCAGTATCTTCTTCCATATCCGGTAATAGTTCGCTTGCCTGAGAATCAAATTCTTCTATCTCGCTTTCCGTCACTTCCTCTGTTGGAAGCAATTCCGAGTCTGCTTCTGAATTCTCCGTTTCCTCTGTCTGCTGTTCACTGCCAGCTGTTTCTGATTCGGTTACTGCTTCACTCCCTGCAGTTTCTGTCTGCACTTCTGTTTCTTTCTCACGCACAATCAGCTTTCGGCTGATCTGGTACTTCGGATGCTCCTGATTTACCGGTTCCACATAATAGACCGCTTTGTAAGTGTCCGCATGATCTGTCGTAAAATCCTCATTCTTATCATTCTTTGCTTCCTCAAATGTGACTTTAACCTTGTTATCATCCTTGATTTCCAGTCCGGTATAATCTGATTTCACATTAAATACACTGCCTGTTTCGATTTCATAATCTTTGGCAGTCACCACCTCATCTTCATCCAGAAGGTCTTTCACTTCCTCATAAAGTGGAGGTTTCTCCTCTGGCTGGATCTCCGCTGCATATGCCGTCATCGGAGATAGCACTGTACTAAGCATTGTCATGCCTGCCAGCAAGCCAGATACTACTTTTCTAAAATTACCTTTTTTCTTCATGCTAAGGTCCTCTCTTTCATATATTTGTATTAAAACAGACAGTCCTTAGACTGCCTGCAATACACTACTTATCGTTGTGGAAAAATCAGATTGAACTGTACATTTCCCTCTCCGGGATCAACCATCTCCACAGTTGCTTCGTACTGTCTCCCTGTTTTTCTTGATACCAGATCCTTATAATGGATTTTTCCTTTAGACAGGAACTTCTTTGCTGCCGTCTTATCCATCTTTTTTCCCTGACTCGCAAGGAATTTATCATTCTTCCATAAGGTAAAAGTACAGTTCCGGTCAGAACAGTAAAAGTTTACTTTCCCTTCCTGGACATCTGCTCCACATCGGGGACATTTGCCAATGACTTCTCCTTTTGCCTTTCCCTGAAACTGATTTTTCTTTTCTTCTGAAATTCCCTGATACCTGGCAACCAGTTCCTGCATCAGTTCTGTAATCCCATTTAGGAATTCATCTGCTGTCTCTGTATTCTGGGCAATGTGATTCAATGCCATTTCCCACTCTGCGGTCATCTTCGGAGATTTAATCTCATCTGGCAGAACTGTAATCAATACATTACCATCATCTGTCGGCACCAGATTTTTCTTTTCCCTTTTCACAAAACCAGACTGAATCAGTTTTTCAATGATTGCTGCCCTTGTTGCCGGAGTACCAAGTCCTTTCTTTTCTGTATCTTCGGTCAGTTCTTCATTCCCTGCACGTTCCATCGCAGAAAGCAGGGTATCTTCTGATACGCTTTGTCAAGGGTGTTTAAGAAATTTTTTCGCTTTGTTCAAACTCTTTTGCACAATCATTCAAAATAAGCCGCTTAATCTTATCGGTCATCGTTTCCTTGCTCGTTTCGCTGAAATGCAGCTTGACACGATAGGTTGTCTTTCCAATCCTCTTTACCATAACGGGCTGCTGTGTACCTTGTGCGGTCAGAGGGGATGCGGTAGGGGTGGCGGTGCGGGTGTTGGTTTCGTTGCTCATAGGCTCTCCTTTCAAAGATAAAGCCCCATGCGGTCAGCACATGGGGCGGTGGTCGGTATAGTGAAAGTGCGAAAGTGCAAAGTGCAAAGGGTCTGCGTTTTGCACTTTCAGCTTGCGGGTTCGGGTGGCTGCTTCTTCTTGATGAAGTTGTACCATTGACCGCCCACGCGCCTTGCGCCTAAAACCGCGCTCATGTTGCGCTTGGCGTTCTGTACCGTCCTCTCGGATATTCCGGCTTCGGCTGCGGCTTTTACAATGTTCTCGCTGGCAAGCTCTTTCCCGTCTGCAAGCAGGTCAAGTATCAGCCTTTCGGCTTGCTCGGTTTTGGTGGCGGTGTTCCCACCCGCGCCGGACAGCAGCTCGTCGGCGGTGATGTCGTATTCGCCTATCCACGAAAAGCCCGTTTCCGGGTCAAGGCAAAAGGCAACGGGCTTGCCCTCCGGCGCAAGGGAAGATTTGTCATGGACGATAACGCGCACATTCGGTTCTCGCTTCACGCGCCCGATCAGCAGGACGCTCCTTGCTGCGGCGCGGAAGTCGATAGAACCTAAGCCCCTGTATGCGCTCTGCCCTCCGGCAGCTTTGTTGAGATGTCCGATAAGGATAACGGCGCACCCGGTACGCTCGGCAACATCGGCAAGGCGGCGGAACATGGGGCGCACTTCGTTTGCCCGGTTCATGTCGGTCTTTTCGCCCATGTACGCCTGTATGGGGTCAAGGATAATCAGCCGCGCCCCGTTCTGCGTGATTGCCTTTTCTATGCGCTCGTCGGAGAGGGTAAGTTCCCGCTTGGCTTCATCAATCACAAGTACGCGGTCAAGGTCGGCTTCGGCTTCTATCAAGCGTGGCTTGACGGTATCGCCCAGCCCGTCCTCGGCGGTCTGGTAAATTACTTGGAATGGCGGCAAGGGCTTCATTCCCGGCAGCGTTCCCCCGGTGGTGCAGGCGGCGGCAAGGCGTAGGGCAAAGGTGGTCTTGCCCTCGCCGGGATTGCCTTGCACAATGGTTACTTTCCCAAAGGGGATATACGGCTCCCATAGCCATTCAACGGTCTGTGTGTCAACCTCGCTCATGCGGATAATCTCAACGGTTTCTTCCTGCGGCGGCTCTTTCAAGCCGTAAATCGCTTCCCGGATATACTTCCCGTCCGCGATTTCTGCCCGGTGCTGCAATACCTCGTTCCAGTCCTTGTAAAGCGGCACAAGGCGGTGGACGGTCAAGCCCTCCGGCACAAGCCCCACAAGGCGGCTGCAAGCGTCGTTTCCGGCTTGGTCGCTGTCAAGGCAGAGGTAAACGGTCTTGATGTTCAGACGGTCAGAAAGGAAACGCAAAAGGGCTTTTTCCCCCACGCCGCCCAACGCCAGATAGCTTTGCTTTTGCCAGTCTTTTTTGAACAGACAGAGGAAAGATAAGAGGTCTATCGGGGCTTCAAAGACAAACAATCTTTCGCCCTCGCCACGGTAGCAGAAGTTAAAGGCTTTGTCGCTGCCTTTCACATCAAGCCGGAAGTTCCCGGCTGTGCCGCGCTGGTGGGCGTAGCGCGGTATTCCGTCCTCGTCCCGCCCTACGAATACGGCGTTGTGGTGGGCGGCTTCCTCGTAAATATCCCCGTTGGAAAAGAAAAAGCCCGACACATCTTCATCAATGCGGCGGGCTGCTGTGAGATAGTTCCTCGCTGTTCGGTTGTCGGTGTTCCGGGGTGGTAGCCGGAAGTCAGAGAGGGGCGCGGGGCTTGGTCTGTCTGGCGGTAGGGCTGCGCCTTTTTCTCCTGTCAGCATTTCAACGGCTTCGGTAAAGCTCTTGCCGAAAAACTCCATGACAAAATCAACGGGACCGCCGCCCTTGCTCTGGCTGTGGCGATACCATTTGTTTCCCCGGACGGTCAGGCTGTCGTGCCGCTTCCAGCGGTATTCGTTTCCGGCGCGGATAAGCCGCTCTCCCTGTGATTGCAGGAAAGAAACAAGGTCGGCTTGGTTGGCGCGGTCTATTTGTTCTTGGGTGTAATACATGGTTGATACCTCGCTTTCTGTGGTTGAATTGTTCATAGTTTTGATGTAGAATGAAACCGAAAAATCGGAAGTTAGTGAGGTGCTGGATTGTGAATGAAAGAGAAAGAATTATTCACTTATGGTTTGAAATGTGGCTTACAAAACAGGATTTAGGTATTGATAATATTTTTGCAGAAGATGTAATTTATACTGAAAGTTGGAGTCCAAAATATAATAACCGTCAAATCGTAAAACACTGGTTTCAGGAATGGAATACTCGTGGCAAAGTCGTTGCTTGGGAAATCAAACAATTTTTCCACAAAGGAAATCAGACGATTGTGGAGTGGTATTTCAAAAATGAAATGAACAATGGGAGCATAGAGGAATTTGATGGAATTTCCCTGGTTGAATGGACAAAGGATAATAAAATAAAATCATTGAAAGAGTTTGGCTGCAATTTGAATAATTATAATCCTTATGAGCATAGTGACCTGCCCGAATTTAGGGACGAAAGAGCAAGTTGGTTTTAATATTAGGAATCAATAGCGTCCATTTTATCGGAAAACATTTAGGACGGACAGGCAAAGCAGCTTGCCCGTCCTTTTCTTTATCGCTCCTGTTCGTGTCGCTTGGCGCGGTTCTGTGTCTGCTCCGGCTGGTCGGCGCGGAGTGCAATATCCACGCATTTGCGGATTTTTTGAAGCTCGGCAACCTCGGTGCGGATATCTTTCAGTTTGGTATAATCGCTGTCCCTCTGTGTTTTGAGGTCAGCATATTCCTGTTCCCATTCCGCAATAGGCAAGGTCTTTGTTCCTTTCGGCAGATTTGCATGGAGATAGCGGTTTGCCGCGTCCCATAGGGTAAGATCGGCTCGGCGGGCTTCCGCAAACTTCTCCTGTTTTCCTTTCCAGCGGATTTGTCGATACTCGTCCTGTATGGGCTTGTAGGTCTGATAATTTCTGCCGTACTCCATGAGTTTTTGCAGTTCTTTCATGCGCTGCTCGGCGGTTTTCATTCCCTCCCGGATTGAATAGGCTTTATCACTGACAGAGGAAAGAGAAGCGTCCAGTTCATCAAGATTAGAGATACCATGCTCGGAAAGATAGTTGACCGCCGCCGCTATGGTTTTCAGTTCATCGGCTGTGTGCTGTTGTTGCCAACGCTGTGAATACTTCCGGCTCTTTTCTCTCTGAACGCTCAAATACTTCATCAACAGATTTGCGAGGTTGGGAGATTGCGGCGGCTGTTCTGGGGCGGTTTCCCGCGCTTTGAACAGGTCGGCAATCCATTCTTTGAGCTTCCCAATCTGCGCCCGGATTTCCCGGATAAGGCGGTTTGCCTTTTGGATATTTCGGTTCAGTTCGCCTTTCTCGGTGGCGATACCTTTCTTCTCCATCTGGCAAGCAGCTACGCCCATGTGGACGGTGGGTATCTCGTCTATGCCGCGCTCGGCGTTGCTGCGGTGGTCGATACGCTCCGGGCTTCCGTTCTTCTCCAAAAAGTCGTTGGTAAAGTCAGCCCATGCCTTGCGCCACAAGAGGGTGTTGTCCTTGTCGTTCCAGCCTGTAAGGTCAACTTTGTGGGTTTTGTATCTGCCGCTTGGCAAGCGGATACGCTCCCCGTTTTCATCAAGGTCATATTCCTTTTTTGATTTCGCTGCCCATGCTCCGCGCTCGTCAAGTGGTCGCATAGTCAGCATGATATGACAATGGGGATTGCCGCTGTCGGTGTCGTGAATGGCAAAATCCACACACATTCCTCTGGAAACAAATTGAGAGGAACAGTATTCCCGGACAAGCCGGATCTGTTCCTCTCTGGATAATTCTATGGGGAGCGCCGCGTCAATCTCTCTGGCAAGCTGGGCGTTCCCAGCTTTCTCGTAAAGTTCCACGCTGTTCCACAAGGTTGAACGGTCAGAGAAAGAGGGTGGTGCGTGGGACGGCAGCATGATTTCGGTATGGACAACGCCGCCTTTGCGGGTGTAGTCATGTGTCATTCCGTCCCATTCGTTTGTCAGCTTTTCGCCGCTTCGGTAGGCGGCTGCGGCAACGGCTGATTTGCCTTTTCCTCGGCTCACAATGCCGATGTTCCAATGGTAAATGGCTATGGGTATCACCTCCCGGATAGGATAACAAAACCCGCAAAAAGGGTACAGACGCCAACGGCGGGTGTGCTGTTTTTGCGGGTGTGCAGGGATAGCCGCGAAGCGGCGCAAGGGGGGCAGCCCCTTGTTGCGGCAAAGCCGCCATATCGGAGCGCGGGGAAAGTTCCCTGTGCGGAGATAAGCCCTCGGCAGAGCGCACACGCCCGCAAGGGTGTATAAGTGCGCCCTTAGTTCCTAAGGGATTTTCAGCTTGTCGTTTCCTCGGCTCGTTTTCTCAAAAACTCCCGCGCTGGTTCACTCGTCAAAGCAAGTCGGAAAAAGGTCTGCGCATCCTCGTCCGGCATGGCAATAAGCTCCGGCACAAGGCTTTCCATGAAGCCGCCGCGCTTGCAAAGCCTGTGGTTTCTCGCCTTGCGTTCCTCGACGGATAGCTTCTGCTTGATGATTTTCTCCCGGTTCTCAAGCTGCCGGATTTTCTTCTTTCCGCCCTCAATCTCGGCTTGCAGTTCCTCACGGGTTTTCTCTCTCGGTTTTGTCATGGTTGGTCGCTCCTTTCTGCCCATAGGCATAGAAAAAGGACAGTCGATTTTCTCGGCTGTCCTGATGGTAGTATTAAATTTTCATGGGGTTATCCGTTGAAAGAACTTAGGTCAAGCGCACCATTATTTATCAGCTCTTGGATAATGGTAGCCAAATCGTTTTTCACACTTTCGCTTTCAGTTTTTGCACCCGCATTTTCAACATATACGGTGCTATCTCCCAACTTAAAAGTCGCATAGTAAATTACATTCTGTTCTCCCACGCTGTTCCGGTCTGTTACAAAATATCCTGCCGTCACGCTTGTGCCATTTACTTCGCTACTTTCTTCACTTCCTACAATCTTCGTATCAAGTAGTGCTATATCCGTTGTAGATATTACCACTTTGGCATTTTCGATTTTTCCCTCAAAACCAATCAATTCTTTGTTGCTGTCGGAAACAGTATCATCAACACGAAAAACTGCATGAGCTGTAACGGTCAAGTTTGGAAAAAGAGATGCAGCTTCCGTTTCCGTAAGTTGCCTTGTTGTTATAGTCCCGTCAATGTCAATGCTTGAGCCAGCAGTTTCCGATTTTACAAAGATGATTTCATTTCCGTTGTCCAAAGTGGCAATGTCAGTTTTGTTCCCGAACAATCCATTTTGAAATACGCCTACGCCTAAAACAGCAATTACTGCAAAGCAAGCTGCAATAGCCCCCCACTTTACCCAAATGGGCTTTTTGGCTTTCTTCTTGTAGTTGAGAGCTTCATCGACATATTTTGTGTCAAGCTCGCTCATAGCGTCGGAAAACTTCTTTGCATTCATACGAATACCTCTCTTTCAATCAAATATTGCTTCATCTTCTCGCGGATACGGGTCAGCCGGACAGAAATGTTTTTTTCTGAAAGCCCCATAAACTCGGCTATGTCCTTATAGCTGTCGGAAAACCAATAGCGGCGCATGAAAATAACGCGGTTTTCGGTAGTCAGCGTGTCTAAAAATGCTTCAATGATACGGGCTAACTCTTTGGCTTCGATTTCTGCTTCTACTGTATTCGGAGCTGCTATACAGGCTTCAATTTCTTCCAAAGCAATCGTGTAATGGCTGCTCCGTTTGGCTGCTTCCTTTCTCCAATAGATTTTGAGTGAAATGTTCCGAACGATTTTAACAAGATAAGATAGCAGCGGGTTAGGTCGTGCCGGGGGAATGGCGTTCCATGCGCCTAAATAAGCGTCGTTTACACATTCCTCCGCGTCTTGTCTGCTGCCTACGATATGGTAGGAAAGATTGTGGCAGACCTTTCCGTATTTTATATCCAGCTCTCGTATGCCTTGTTCTGAACGTCCAAAAAACATTTCTATGATTTTTTCGTCGTCTATCATCTCACCGCCTCCTTTCGGGCTTCACCTATGTACTACGGTTTCAGCGGCAAATACTACATCTAATCCGAAACTTTTTCAAAAAAATTATAGCACATCTTTTTGAATAGGGTGTGTCAAGTTGCCGGAATGTTTCTTTGCCGCTTTGCTGGCGGCGTTCCTCCGTTCCTCACTGTATGGGGCGGTCAGACGGAAAGAGAAACGCCCCTTTGCAATATCAAACTCCATGCAGCCCGTTTCGGGGTCTGCGTCGGTTTGGCAGCACTGGTCGGGGTACTGTCCGGCGTAGGCGGCAAGCCGCTTCTTTAAGTCGGTGTTGTGGGTGTGGATATGGATAAGGGGGTCTTTCTCGTCAAACCAAATATCGGTGGTCTTTTCCTGCTTCGTAAGCCCTGTTCTCATAAACTCTCCTTTCTGCGCCCCTGTTACGCAATAGGGGCATTTTTCGGGTGTTTTTCCCGGCTCTTGGCTTGGGAAAAACGGCGATTTTCCAATAGAAAACGCTCCGGCGATACATTCCTCGTCCAGAGCGTTTCTATCGTGAAATATGGGATTTTTTCGGCTCTTGACGCTCATACATAGATAAGCTCAAACTTGACGATTTCCTCCGCTTGCGCCTTGCAGGTGTTCATCAGCCCCACCCATTGCATGGGGTCTGCGGCTTTCAGTTCCTCGGTTGCGCCCGCACCCTCGGCAAGCTGCGGGATAATGAGGTCAAGGCGGCGACGGACGGCGGCTTCAATCTCGGCGCAATGCTCATAGAGGCTTTCGCTTGCGACAAGGGCGGTGTAGAGGTCGGGGCGGTAGCCCTCAAGGTAGGCTTTCCGCAAGTGTCCGTAATGCCCGATAGGGGGCTTTTTCTTGGCGGGTGCGTCGCCGTTGTCAATCAATCTTCTCATGCGCTCAATGCTCCTTTCTCGTCCTGCACAAGAGGAAGCTCGATAGGCTCTTGCGGCTCCTGTGCCTGTTCTTGCTGCTCTTTCCATTGTTTGCGTTTTTTCTGCATATAGCGGCGGTTGTACTCGGCTTTCTTTGCCCGTCGGCGTTCCTGTTCGGCTATCGCGGCGATTTCTTCCTCCGTCAGTTCCACTTCCTCGTGTGGGATTTCCACCTTGCCCACGAAGTTAAAGAAAATCTCAATTTCCTGTGTGCGGCTTGCCCCTTTGCCCTCCGCTTGGTGGACAAGGATTTTTTCAATAAACTCATTTATCATGGCGGGGGTAAGCTCGGAAAAATCTGTGTACCGCTTCACAAGAGCGATAAACTTTTCCGCATTGACGCTCTCGCTGCTGATACGGTCAAGCTCCTGTTGGTCTTGGGTAATGCTTGTGTTCAGCCCGTCCAATTCAAGTTCAAAATCGTGTAGCATTTGCTCAAAGAGCTTATCAGAAAGTTTCCCATTGACATTATCCTCATAGAGCTTTCGTATCAAGCGGCTCAATTCATCGGCGCGTTTCTCGCTGCGCTGTTTCCTCTGCCGTATGGTCTTGATAGCCTTTTTCTGCCGTTCCCCGGAAGCGGAGCAGACTTGTTCAATAAAGGCGGCTTCATTGTTCTGCGCGTAGTTGCATACTTCCTTTATCGCTTCAAGTAGCAGTTCATTTACAACAACGGTGCGGATAAGGTGGGTGGTGCAGTAGGTGTCATATCGCTGATTTCCTAAATCGTATCGGGAGCAGTTGTATTCGTCGCGGTCTGGACGCCTTTTCCCGTTTGGTCGCCCCGCCCAATCCCGCGCCTTTCCCGCTTTCCCTCGATGGTTATACATCTTCGCCCCACAATCGGCACAAAACATTAAGCCGGTTAAGGGGTTGGCTTCTCCGATGGTGTCAGTTCTGCGGATTGTTTTTCTCAATGACTGTACGCGCTCCCATGTTTCTTTGTCAATGATGGCTTCCTGTGTGTCCTCGAAGATAACTAAATCCTCTTTGGGTGTCGCTTTGGAGCGTTTGTCCTTGTAGCTTTCCTTGTAAGTCCGAAAGTTTACGGTATGCCCCATGTATTCCGGCTTTGACAGAATATCGGAAATTGTATTGCCGCGCCATGCGTAAGGCTCGGTTGAATTGTAGTTTGACTTGTGATTTCCCATGCCGCGCTGTGCAAGATAGTAGGACGGTCTTTCTATCTTTTCCAACGCAAGAATACGGGCGGTTTCATACGGACCTTTGCCCTCTATCGCCATTCGGTAAATCCGGCGTACTACCTCGGCGGCTTCCTCGTCAATAATCCAATGGTTTTTATCATTCGGGTCTTTCTTGTAGCCGTATATGCAATGGTTTGTCAAATGTGCGCCGGACATTCCCTTTGCCCGTAAAACAGTTGTGATTTTGCGGCTGGAGTCACGAACATACCACTCGTTCATAATGTTCAAAAACGGCGCAAACTCGCTGCTTTCCCGTTTGTCGCTGTCTACACCGTTGGCAATGGCGATAAAGCGCACGCCGTTTTCTCTGAACATCACTTCGGTATAAAATCCCACTTGCAAGTAATCCCTACCGACGCGACTTAAATCTTTTACAAGGACATGGGAAACCTCGCCGCTTTCAATGCTTTCAATCATGCGCTTCCAATTCGGACGGTCAAAATTAGCCCCAGACCACCCATCGTCGGTAAAGTGGACGCAGTTAGTAAAGCCATGCGATTTTGCATAATCTTCAAGCAGCTTCTTTTGATTGATAATCGAATTGCTGTCGCCTGTCAGTTCGTCGTCGCGGCTCAACCTCTCATAAAGGGCTGTGATTTTTCCGCTTCCTGTTTGCTTTGTTTTCATGGGTCAATTCTCCTTTCTATGGGCGATTTCTTATCCCCCTTTCATAGCATATAACATCTGTGTACTGTTTCGGTGGCTGTGTGAAATGCTCCGATACCAAAGAATCACAGGGACCATAATGCTTGCCTGCCCAGATATCCAGCTCCGGCTCTTCTTTCTCAATCTTTACGCCAAAGAACTGTTTCAATTTATTTTCGATCGCCTTGAATCCTTCCTGCTTTGTTTTCTTTGCTGTGAGATAAAACGTATGATAATTGCAGGTGATCTGGCATTTATGGCTTTCATAAATATAAGGATCTGCAGTTGCTGTCAGAACCCTGGCACTGATCAGATACAAAATCTTGCGGTTTCGTTCTTTCAGTTCACCAATATCTGCTTTGGCTACTTCCATGGTTGGGATAATCGCATGGTGATCGGATACTTTCTTTGAATTTAATACCTTACTCACGTCTGGGTGATATTCCAGACCTTCAGCATAAGGCATTTTCCCAAGTAACATCTGAATCAGTGTTTCAGTGCTTTCTCCCATCTCATCTGTCAGATACTGGCTGTCTGTTCTCGGATAAGTGACCAGCTTCTGCTCATACATCTCCTGCACGGCATCCAATGTCTGCTGTGCGGTATAACCAAACATTCTGTTTGCTTCCCTCTGCAGAGTGGTCAAATCATAGAGCTTCGGAGGACGGACCGTTTTTTCTTTCACATCATCCTTTTCCACTTCGCACATACGCTCCATACAGTCCGCAGCCACTCTATCTGCATCTTCTTTTTTCTGAAAATGCTCTGTGACCGCATCCATCTCGTCAAACTTGATATGAGCCATATAATATTTTTCTTTGGTAAATTCCTTGATCTTCTGATTTCGATCCACGATCATGGCAAGTGTTGGTGTCTGTACTCTTCCAACTTTCAGATTCTGGTTATACAGAACGGAAAAAAGACGGCTCGCATTGATTCCCACCAGCCAGTCTGCCTTTGCCCTGCAAAGTGCTGACTGATAGAGACTGTCATAACACGAACCGTCTTTTAATGACGCAAATCCATCTTTAATTGCCTGTTCCTCCATGGAAGAGATCCAGAGCCGCTTCATCGGCTTTTTGCATCCTGCCTGCTCATACACCAGACGGAAGATTAGTTCTCCTTCCCGCCCGGCATCTGTAGCACAGATTACTTCATCTACTTTGGAATCTCGCATCAGTTTTTTCAAGATTCCAAACTGCTTTTTCGTGCCTTCCAATACCCTGTGTTTCCAACATTCCGGCACAATCGGCAGATCTTCATATCTCCATTTTTTATATTTTTCATCGTATTCTGATGCATCACATAATCCAACCAGATGTCCTACGCACCAGGAAACGAGATAACCGTTTCCTTCCACGTAGCCATCTTTTCTTGTTCTGGCTCCAATCACGGAAGCCAGTGCCATCGCAACCGATGGCTTTTCTGCAATCACTAATTTCATTTACTCCTGCTCCTCTTCTTCATCTTCCAGCACAGCATCATCAAAATCCTCGTCTCTCAGGATTTCTGGTTCTATACTTTCTTCCTGCTCATCTGCATCGTCTACTTCCCGCTTTTCAGATTCTGAATCTTCGGATTCATCTTCATCCTCTTCCATCTCATCCTCGTCATCATATTCATGCTTTGGTTTATAGACTTTGAAGTAATATCCTCCTGCCGCAGCTCCTACTGCAACCAGTGCAATCAGAAGATACGTTCCAAATGGACTTTTATCTTCTGGCATCTGGATTTCATCCTCTACCTTATCTTTCTCAGCTGTCTCAGTTGTTTCCGGCTTTTCTTCTTCAGCCTGTTTCTCTGGTTCTGCATAAACAGTATCTACTTCCGGAAGTGTCACGGAATCAGAAAGTGTGAAGTTCATCAGATCTTTCTCGCTGACTTCTGTAAGGAAATACACATTATCCTGAGATTTTGAATTGTCGATGATCAGATAAAAAATCTTACCACTCTTAGTTGAAATGGTATAAAACTCTTTTGTGCCTTCCGTAGCTGTTTTAGTAACAGAATCTGCTGTCTCGCCTTCTTTATTAAGCTGTTCCTCAATACCTGTCACTGTCCGATCATCCACAGTTCCTTTTGCATCTGTTGGCTCAGAAGCTTGTGCATCCTGCGGAAGCGGAGAAGTCGTTGTTTTTTCAGTTCCCGTTGCATCTGCACTGGTCGTAGTTGCCATTGCACCATTGCTGTCACTGGAGGTTTTCTGTTTCTCTGCCTGCTTCTTTGCCCATTCATAATAAGGATTCTGCAACACATACTTTTCAGAAGTATTTCCGGCACCGTCTGTTACCGTAATCTCAATCTGTTTTGTAGTAAAATCTTTCTGTGTCAGTTGCACTCTCAGCATTCCATCCTTCAGATCTGTATAAGTGGTGCCATTAACTGTTACTGCAGTAATCCCGGATACTGTATCATTCCCCTGAATCGTCAGCACACCATCTGTCAGGGAAGCAGAGAGTGTCGGCTTTTCCGTGTCATAACACTTAATAGAACGATTCTGCTCATACACCTTTCCATCACCATCTGTCACACGCACATACACTGTCTGATTTCCTGTGATCGTGATACTTCCGCTTCCAGTTACATCCTGCCAGCTTCCATCTTTTCCTGCTTTTGCTTCAATCTTTGCTATTGAGAAACCTTCCGGCATATGGCTGGCATCTACCGTAACAGCAATGGTTGTTTCTCCCTGTTTCCATCCATCCGGTTTCTCAATCGTGATTGCAGGCGTGGTATTCTCAGCTGCATAAGCAGTCTGTGTCTGGAGCAAAGGTGTTGTCAGGCAAAGAAATGTCGTTGCTGCAAGCAGACTCTTTTTTACCCTGCTTTTAGTATTTGTTCTCTTCTTCTGTTTCATTTTTTCCAGATTCATCATCGGCTTTTATTTCCTCCTTCTGTATTTCTACCCTGCCGGGCAACTCATTTTTCATTTTCTTTTTAAAAGCTTCCAATTCCGGAATACTCATATCCATTGCACGGATAATTCTTACAATTTCCAGATTTTCTGCTTCTGTTTTTGCAATCTCCGCAGCCTTGAACCGCTTTAAATCTGCTTCATATCTGGCTTTAGATGCTTCCATTTTTTCCTTGGCTTTCTCATAATCTGCCGTTGCTTTTTCAAGACTTTTCATCTCTTCTCCTTTCCGGGCGGCTGTTATACCGCCCTTTTCCTTACCATCGCCCGAATCCATAGAAATGGCTCTGCCAGTATGGAGAGTTGATGGACGTGTACTGAACCGGATGCCCACAATGGATCATCTGACCATTGCCCACATAGATTCCAATATGCGTTACTGGTTCTCCTGCATCGTAGGTTCCGGTAAAGAAGATCAGATCTCCTGGCTGTGCTTCTGACTGGGATACTGGCGTACAAATGTTGTACAGTCCCTGTGCAGTCAATCTTCCTGTATTCCTTACACCAGAGTTTGTCAGGCAGTAACTTACAAATCCAGAACAGTCAAATCCACTTGGAGAATATCCACCCCACACATACGGTGTTCCTAGATATCTCGCTGCTTCGTTCAACAAACGCTGTGCCGCTTCACTGGTGTATTCATTGCCGCCAAAGCCTGCCCCTTCTCCAGTTTCCAGATAAAAGATCGGGTTTAAGCGCTCTCCATTTTTCAGAAGTTCAATATGAAGATGGCTTCCTGTAGAATTTCCAGTATTTCCTACAAGACCAATCTCATCACCTTTCGTGACGGATACACCTGCAGATACACTCCGGCTACTTAAATGTGCATACCGCAGTTCATAGCCTTTACTGTCCTTGATCACAACATAATTGCCATAGCTGTCGTTATAAGCAGAAGTTGTAACCGTTCCGGTCAGCCCTGCCATTACTTTTGTTCCCTCCGGCGCTCCGATATCCATACCATTATGAAGCTGATTTGCTCCTGAAATTGGATGAATCCGATATCCATAATAACTTGTCACACTGGAATACCAGTTAAAATCAACCGGTGTCGCAAACATCTGTAAATTACCTTTCGTATCGTTATAGACACTGAACAGTTCTTTCTGGAAAAATCCCAGCCTGTCCTGACAGATCGACATCAGATTTCCGCTGTTTAAGGTGACATTCAGCACATCTATATCTCTTGTCCTGGTCACTTCCACTTCCTGGCTTCCATTATCATCTGCCAGATAGCATTCCCAGGTCTTATGACCATGTGCGGATGCTGCCGCATGACTGTCATAATAGACATCAAACTGTACACCGTATCTTGCGAAAGCTCCGGTATCTTCTACCGTATATTCGACACCATTCATGACCACCTTTGTTCCCATTGGAACAAACGGATTGGAAGCATCTACTGCTAAGGTATGATTGGCTGTTGGATATGCTCCACTGGCAGTCGGTCCTCCACTCCAAATACCACAACAGATTGGACAGTTACAATATCCGCTTGTTACAACCTGTCCCAACGATTCTCCAACTCTTACTGTTGCTGTCTCTGTCACAGTTTCATTGACTGCTTCAGTAGTCAGATGATATTGCTCTACAAACAATGCATCCAGTTCAGGCTTGACCTGTTCAAAAGTAAACTCCTCATACTTTGCTGACAGATAACTGATTAGGATAAACGGATCATGCTCAATAGGTCCGATGTTATATCGGTATTCCTCATGTCCCGATTCTTCAGACTCCATGTTGTTAATCCGCTCCTGCAGATTAGCTTCCAGCTGTGTATAATACAGTTCCGCTTCCCGGATTGCTTGATCCGATGACAGATAACTGGTTCCCGTGTAAGTGATCACATTTTGTAAAAACACTGCAGAGCATGACGTGACATTCGTTATAATCAGAAACATCAATCCGATCAGAACTGCCACACTGATATACACCTTCCGGTTTTCTTTAAAGAAGTTGGTGACCTTACCGCCAATCTTCTTAATATAATCAATCGTACCTTTTGTAGCTGTTCCTACTATCTGTTCACTTCGCTTCGCTTTGGCATAATCCCGTTTGATCTGTTGCTTCTGAATCTGTTTTTTCAGCTTCTTCTGCTCCTGATGGGATGCAGCCTGTGCCTGTTTCTCTGCCTGTCTCTCAAGTCTGCTTCTTTTTCTGGATGCCCACTGTTTCCTGCGTCTGGCACTTCTCTGTTCCAGCCGGTAAACACCTTCGCCGCTTTCTTCTAACTTATGGGCACCTTCTACCGCCGCATTATCGTCTTCATTTTTGCTAATCTCACGGTGTAATGCTACGGAAGTTGCACTTCCTGCTTTCTTGACAACAGAAGTTTTTTCTGTTTTCACAGATTCCCCTTCACCAAACTTCAAACGGGATTTTTTCTTTCCAGGAGTTTCTCCTTCATTTGCCTGATAGACCTGTGCTTTCTTGGAATGCTGCTTTGCTTCCTTTTTCTTTCTTGCTTCTTCATAAGAAAACTTTTTGGCTTTTTCCTTCTGTTTCTGATGGCGGAAATTGACTCCATCCGTATCCATCTGGTTCAATTTCTCCATATCTTTGTCATTTTTCACAGAAGCACCAGTTTCCTCATAAGCAAACTTCAAACGTTGTTTTTGTTTTGGCTTTTTGCTGCCACCTGTCTGATTTCTCCGGCTGTCTCCTCTGTTTTCTGATAGATCAGCACGTTTTTCTTTCAGTCTCCCTGACTGTCCGGCTTCGGATTTTTCTGCAAGTCTGGATTCTTTTCCGACTTCAGCACGGATTCTTTTTCTATTTTGCTGTTTACTACTCTGTCCCAAATCCTCACTTTGCTTCTCTGTCCGTATCAGTTCCGGTGCATCCCTGGATTTTTGCACAGAGGGTCGAATATTTTTCCCACTCCGTTCAGACTGGCGGGGAGACTTATCCACAAGGTTTTCTTCTTTTTCCCCCTGTTTTCTTCCCATCTGCACATCACCGACACGGTTACTGACACGAACAGAAGATTTATCTGTCAGGTTTTCTTCCACCAGCCCATCCTTGGTCATCTTCTGGACTTTCTTGTCCCTGACTTTCATTCTCTGTTCTGCCACTACTTACTCCTCCTTCTTCGGATACCCTTTCCCTGCCTGTAATAAGCAGAGAAAAGCGATGCCGAAAACAGCACCGCCACTAAAAGTTAATACATATGAAATTGCTCGTAACATTGTTTTCTCCTTTGATTTAACCTGCTTCGGAAGTCTCCTCTAAGCGGGTTGTCATGATTTTATAGAGGGAATTCTTCGGGAATCTGTCTACAAATGGGATAATGACATTTCCATAGAACAAAAGTCCTTCCCCCTCATTACTGTTGGTTACATAGGACAGCTGGGTTGGTGAGATATTCAGCTGTTTTGCCAGAATCTGCCTGTCTCCGGAAGCCTGATTGAGCATATAAATGAAGTCTGAGTTTTCAAAAATGTTCTCAATTTCCCTGGAAGACAGCAAATCCTTAATATTCTGGGTGATGCCAGTTGGAATACCACCCCATTTACGGAATCTCTTCCATATCTCCACACTATAAGCTGCGGTCTGCTCTTCCTTCAAAAGAAGGTGGAACTCATCCACATAATATCTGGTGGACTTATGGGCAGAACGGTTCATCGTTACCCTGTTCCAGACCTGATCCTGGATTACAAGCATCCCGATTTTTTTCAGCTGCTTACCAAGTTCCTTGATGTCAAAGCATACAATGCGGTTATTGATATCCACGTTTGTCTGATGATTAAACACATTCAAAGAACCTGTAACATAAATCTCCAATGATGTGGCCAGTCGCTGTGCTTCCGGTTCTTCCTGTTTTCTCAGAAGATTATATAAATCCTCTAGGATTGGCATCTTCTCAGGTACTGGATCGGCAAGGTATTCCTGATATACTAACCGCACACAACGGTCAATAATGGTCTTTTCTACCGGCTCCAATCCATTCTTTCCTCCAACAATCAGTTCACACAAAGACAGAATAAAATCTGCTTTCAGTGACAGTGGATTGTCTTCCTCGGAATAATTCAGATTCAGATCCATTGGATTGATATACTGGTCAGATACCGGCGAAACTCTTACCACCTGCCCATGCAGCGCCTGCACAAGTGCCGAATATTCGGCTTCTGGATCACAGACAATGATATCGTCCTCCGTAATCAAAAAGCAGTTTGTAATTTCCCTCTTTGCTGAGAAGGACTTACCGGAACCTGGTGTACCAAGAATCAGTCCATTCGGGTTCTTCAGACGTTTCCGGTCAACCATGATCATGTTGTTGGATAATGCATTCAATCCATAATAAAGAGCTTCCCCTTCCTGAAACAGTTCCTGTGTCGTAAATGGCACGAAGATCGCCGTTGAAGATGTGGTAAGCCCTCTCTGAATTTCAATTCGATTGACTCCAAGCGGAATACAGGACATGAGTGCTGCTTCCTGCTGATAATCCAGCTGTTTTAAGGAACAGTTATATTTCTGTGCGATCCCCTGCACCTGGAAAATATTATTATCCAGCTTCTGACGCTTCTTTGCGGTATTCATTACCAGAACTGTCACAAGGAACATTCTCTCATTTCTGGACTGCAGATCTTCCAGCAGATTCTTTGCCTCTTCGCCATAAGTCACAAGGTCCGATGGAAGCACGTCCATATCATAACCGGAACGTACCGCACGCTTCTGCTCTTCGATCTTCATCTTATCAAGATCAGAAATCTTACTCTTGATCATCTTGATTGCTGAACTCTGATCAATGGACTGGATATGAATGTTGACATTGATGCTGTCATCCACATCCAGAAAATCTGCAAGCATCCGGTCTGTCAGCTCCGGTGCAAGAATCTGAAGGTAACTCACACTTCCCATCGTTCTTCCCATCAAAAATGTCTGATTCTTGGAAAAGTTAAAGGAAGTCGGTGCAATAAAATCTTTGGTCTTTAATCCGGTTTCCGGAAGCATCTTGTACTGGAACTTAAATGGTTCGATCCGATCCTGGTTGAACACATGATACAGAATCTCCAGCCTTTCCAGTCCATTCAAAGAATGTGCCTGTGCTCCCAGAACCTTAAAGTTATTTAAGATATCTGTTTCGATTCTTTCAAGCCTTGGTCTTGCTACCTTCAGACTTTCTGCTTCAATTCCAAAAGTGATATACTTCGTCTTTACCAGACCATTATTTCCTTTGGAAAGCTGATTTTTCAGCATAGTACGGTATTCTTCACGAATGGCATTGAAGTCATCGTTCTGATCCGGAATGTCAATGCTTTTCTCAAATTCTGCCACATCCACCTGCTGATTGATAAAGGACAGCTGCACACTGATGGAAGAATCAAAGTAATTTAAAAAATCACAGTAATTCTCAAATATCGTGGTCTTATCCTCATTTAA
>NZ_JAOQJL010000005.1:39161-43569 GCF_025566965.1 Blautia ammoniilytica
GAATCGTCTTGGAGAAAAAGGTCTTTGTCACCTGGCAGATACCATCCTGCAGCATCCGAATATACGGAATACTCTGCTGTGCAGTTGTAGGAATGCCTTTCTGTTTCCTACGGTCCCGTTCCTGTTTCTTTTTACGCTTTTCCTGTTCTCTTTCTTTTCTGCTTTTTTTGTTTCTTCTTTCCTGACGGTTTCTTTTTTCCGCCAGGGACAGACGCTCCTGCTGAGCCTCCTGCTTTGTCTTTTTTGCCATCCGGCACACCCTCCTTTTTTACAAGGGTGGAAATCTCCTGATAAAAATTTTCTGTCTTATATGGTCTTACTGCCGGACAGATAAACTTCTGTCGAATCATATTTGCCACCACTTTTTCAAAGGGAAGCCCGTCTTTTTCATACATTGCCATGAAGAAAAACGGAAGCATGACCGTTACCATCAAAATGGCAGCGATACTGGAACCGATTGGTTTTCTCATGAACAGATAAAACGGAATTCCCACAACTGCGGCAAGTGAAAAGAAAATCAACTGCCGCTTTGTCAGATTTAACGCTACTTTTGTTTTGACCTTGGTAAGGTCTTTTGGTACTGGTACATACGCCATGGTATGCGCTCCTTTCCTGCCCGTTAGTGGGCATTGAATATCGATTTGCTAAGGCTTCCGGTCTTGAATAATGAAAATGCAAGAATCACGGTATAAGCCGCTACTGAAAACATTGCTGCATGAAGGTCACTGGATATGGTCATTGCATTTACTAAAACTGCATAAATTCCCACACAGACCATCATGAAGAATCCCTGAAATGCCAGTGCGAACAAGCCTTTTAAATAGTTGTTTCCGATATTGCCCCATTCCTTATTGGTCATGGTGGCAAACGGAATTGGTGCTATGGAAGTATAAAGGTAAATTTCTATCATTCTTCCGTACAAAATAACGGTTATGATGATCGACAGAATCCGCATGGTAATACTGATCAGCAGCGTTTCCATGGATAGCAGGAACAAATCCCCTAACTCCATATCCTCCAGGGCATCCACAATTCGTGTAATTGCTTCTGTTGCATCCACCGCAGTGTTTCCTGATATCACCCCGGCGGCATTGTTGACCACATGCTGGCCAACGTCAAAGACCGCCATCGTGATATTGAACGTATTTGTCACCAGATAAATGGCTACATACGCTTTGAAGATCCAGAGAAAAATATTGTAAGTCTCAAATTCATGGAAATTGTTTTTCTGTGTTACCATCGTGATCAATTCATAGCACAGGACAAAGGTGATGATCAGTCCCGCAATGGGGACGATCACCGTTTGGGATATATTCTGGATCAGATTAAAAATCCCTGCATTCCATCCCTGCGGTGTCTGTCCCACCTGCCCGGCTATGGTTCCCACCTGCTCATTGACAGACGTGAACATGTTATCCAAACATGACTTGATAAGCCCGATCAGGATATCCTTTATCGCTTCCGTAATTCTCTCAATGATGGTGTTCATCTACCACTCCTCTTAAGAGAACAATGTTGCCAGCTGTGGAATCAGGGTAGTTCCCAGCAGCATGATTCCGGCACCAGCCATCAGCTGTTTGATGCCCTGGCTCTTAGCGCCGGGATTGTCATTTCCATATCCTTCCAGAAGGTTTACGACACCCCACACACCAAGACCTGCGCCGATAGCGACTACAAGAGTTTTTAAAGTTGTAATTGCGCTGCTAAAAAATGCCATATATTCATAAACCAAAACTGACTTCTTTCAGGTGTTTACGGGAATGAAAAAACACCGACTAAAAAGCCGGCGCACCTAATGTCAGTTATTCCTTTCCTCATTATTTTTCGTTCATTCCCAAGGTTACTCCGACAGTTCTACATGAATCACTTCCACCTCTTCTTCGGGTTTCGGTGTGTACTGTGGATTTAACTCTTTCTCTACTTTGTACCGGTTCTTCTCGTTTTCATCTGCAAGAAGCCGATAGTTTTTGTGTTTCGTGATATCATATTTATCCGAAAAAAATGGTCTGGCACCACGGATCTGCAGGATACATTTTCCTCCATCCATGACTGCAATCTCATCTTCCGTCATCAGCTGTTTGCCTGTTTTCTGGTAGTTCAATCCAAAGGACTTCTGATTACTCCTCGTCTCCGAAGTGTTATACAGGTCAATGGTTTCCTTCCCCAGAAGCTCACTCATTTCCTTTAAGGTGGTTTTCTCTTTGCCACCAAGAAAAAGTGTAGTATCACAGTTGCCCAAAATGGTATCTGCACTATCCTTATACATTGCCTTTAGCTGACTCTGGGACTGCAAAATAATAGAAGCAGAGATTTCCCTGCTTCGGATAGTTGCGATCAGCTTGTCAAACTGAGGAATCTGCCCGATGTTGGCAAACTCATCGGCGATGACACGCACATGCACCGGAAGTCTTCCACCATATTTATCATCTGCCTTATCGCAAAGCAGATTGAAAAGCTGTGACTGTAACATGGCAATCACAAAGTTAAAGGTTGTATCTGTATCAGACATGATCAGAAACAAGGCTGTTTTCCTGTCTCCGATCTTATCCAGTTCCATTTCATCGTAAGACATGATCTCACGAAGTTCTGCGATATCAAATGGGGCAAGTCTGGCTCCACAGGATATCAAAATACTTTTCGCTGTCTTTCCAGCCGCCATTTTATATTTTTTATACTGTCTGACCGCAAAGTGCTGCGGATCTCTTTCTTCCAGCTCCTGGAACATCATATCCACAGGATTCTGGTAAGTTTCATCCTCTTCACGGGTTTCGCTTTCGTTCAAAAGATCCAGAAGGGTATTCAGGTTCTTTTCCTCTTCATCCCCTTCATACCAGATAAAAGCAATCAGTGCTGTGTACAGCAATTTCTCTGCTTTCACCCAAAAATCTTCGGAAGCTTTTTCCCCTTCGCCTTTGGTATTCACAATGATTGTTGTCACCAGCTTCAAGATATCTTTTTCAGACCGTATATAGGCAAATGGATTGTAATGAAGCGATTTGGAAAAATTGATGGTATTCAGAACCTTAATCACATAGGGCTCATGAACTACTTTTCCAGACTTATCTTTCATAATATTTCCATTCTTATCTTTCTTAGGCGGTCCCTTTGCTAACATCTTCCCGCACTCCTCAATGAGAGTGCCCTTTGGATCTGTAATGACCATGGAACAATTCATCTGCATGACCGACGGTTTAACGAAAAATCGTGTCTTACCGGAACCACTACCACCGATGACCACGATATTTTTATTTCTCGCATACTTCGGCTGCTTTGGTCTGCTCTCCATAGCCAATGCTTCTGTTGCTGTCAACGGAATATTCATCCAGGGATCATCTGACATATAAGGCTTGATATCCTCTGCAGTTCCCCATCTGGCTGAACCATACTCGATTCCCTTCCGAAGTTTCTTTGCATCTGACTGTTTCTGCCAAACCAATAATTTCAAAATAACTGCGACAGTAACTCCAACCAATAGATCTCTCAGGTCAAAGCTCAACAGAATCCCTGTAAAGATCCGATCTGCATGTTCCATCGCATATAATAGTTTGTTCCCCATATCTTCTCCCGGACTGTTCCGGTAAAGAAAAAATGCCCGGTCTGCATAGAAAGCAGCCAGAGCATAAGGAATATTTGTAAGAACCAGTTCCTTTTTATCCAGGGCGGACAGCTTACCCCCGATTTTATTCTTCCACTTCTGCATCAGAGTTTTGCAGCTTTTCTTTTTCATCGACTCTGCTCCTGATGCCGGTTCTTTACTTTGTCCTTCGTCTTCTTTGGCATCATTGCCCGGTAAGCTGCAAGACGCTTATGAATGGAAGGTTTATTCGCTTTTTGAATCTGTTTCTGGGAAAACTCACGGAAAGCAGCATTGAGTGCATCCTGATCACGTCCCTTGAAGAATACCAGATAAACCGGAGGCTCTTTGCTCTTGTCTTTTTTCAGAGCATAATTGATCCCGTATTTTCTGGCATACCGTTCAAAGGACTTGATATTCTTATTTGTGATCTCGATATTGACCATCCCGGCATTCTGTTTTGCCAGCTCTTTTACCGTGACCTTTCCCTGTTTCGGCTGATTTTTCTGTGCTTTCTTCTCTACTGATTTCTGCTTCTGATGACGCAGATACGCAACAAGAACCTTTTTCAACAGGTCTGCCGTAATCTTAGTAGCCCGAATACAGAACGTGACCGTTTTCTGAGTTACCTCTTCCTGCATGCCTTTTCCCTCCTTTCAGCGATTCAACTGCTGTCCAGATCTGTAATCATGGCAATCACCCCCTTTAATGAAAAAAGACAGATTAACCGGTAATCAGGTTCTGCACCTGTACGAGTTTTTCTGTCCCTTCTTCTTTTCTCTTATCTTCTCCACCACAATAGATGGGAACACACATTTCAAGTATTCTACTGTA
>NZ_JAOQJL010000005.1:43855-46755 GCF_025566965.1 Blautia ammoniilytica
TCCCTGTTCCAAAAGTGCATTTGCAATACAGCCTGCAAAGAAACTTTTCCCGGTTCCAACTGGTCCCATCAGAAGCAGTCCTACATTTTTTCTCTTCATATCTGTCCAATTTTCTACATACTGCCTGACGATTAGTATCTTCTGGTTGCTTCCATTGTCATTTTCAAATTTCCATTCCCAGAATCTTCTTTCCCGAAGTCCGACTGACTTTCTCTGATAAAGCAGCCTCTGTGCTTCTTCCCGCTGCATCTTCTCATCCAGTTCCTGCCTGGCTTTTACCTCGCATTCGCACAAACAGGACACTACATGCTCAAATCCCATCAGACTGACTTTCATCTGTTTTCTTTTTCCACAGATACCACAATGAAGACATCCCTCTTCATCCAGATAATCTGCTGTTACTTTATTTTCCATCACAGGCTTTCTCCTTCCTGAAATTCATATTTGTCCATTCCTGCCCTGGCTCCATCTCGTTCTGCCCAAAGACAGATTGTTGCAAAATGATTCTGATACTCTTTTCCACTGGATTTCATATAAACAGAAAGATGATCAATCCGTTTCTGGTAGTCCCACGGAAATAAAGTCATCAACTCCTGCAGTTCCGGTTCCGACAGAACAACATTTTTGAATCTCCCATACTGACTGAAATTTTCTTCCAAAGCGTGAGTGTTGCTCTTACTCTTATCAGTATGATTCTTTTCTGTCTTATTTATCTTAGTATTACTTCCTTCCAGATTCTTGCAGTCCGGACTTCTATTTTTTTGCTGCCCGGACTTCCAATTTCTTGCTATCCGGATTTCCAACTCCTTGCTATCCGGACTTCCAGTTTCTTGCAATCCAGAATGAAAATATCTGTCTGGCTTTCCTCTGACCCGTTTCACAAAATTTTTCACATATATGACAGAGGGACGGTTATTTCCCTGCCGGTAACGTTCAATCAGTCCAATTCCATGCACACTGTCAAGTTCATAAAGGAGCTTTGTTACAGTCGTATGGGACATCCGCAAAAGATCCTGCAGTTCTGCAATCGTATAAATGATATAGACATAACCGTCACTGTCAATCCAGCCATTTTTCTTTGATAGACTGATGCGGTCTAAAAGGATTCCATACAAGAGTTTTGCATCTGTGGAAAGACTCTGAAATTCCTTTTCTGTAAACAGGGCTTTCGGTATTCGGAAAAAAGAAAACTGGTCAGATTCTTCTGCTCTGAAGTATTCAAAATCTGCCATAATTTATTTCCTATTCTTCCATATTGTTGAAGTCATACCCTGCTGCACTTCCTGTGCCATGACACAATTCATCAAGCACATAATTGAACGCATTCACCGCTTCTTCCAGATAAATTTTCCTTGCCTCTTTATCACACGCATACATATCGGCAATAAATCCTTCATCATTTCCTATTGCGTGTACCAGAGTCTCCAAAACTTTCATAAATTTCTTTTTTGAACACTTTTTATGCTGCCTATTCACATACTTCTGAATGTCCAGTACTCTATCAGCATTTTCCTCATTTTCTTCCAGGATTCCAAATGCCAGGTCCATGCCAAATTCATAGCCATCACAGGAAATCTGATCAATATCAAGCTGTCCAAGCTCATCTCGATAATTTCTTTCTTCCATTGAAGTCAGTGGTGTCTCATATTCATCCAGATATCCCATATCCGCAATCGTTTCCAGAATATCTCTGGATGCTTTCACCATCTTGTCCATGATAATTTCTCTTTCTTCCATCGGCATATTTGCCATAATGCTGTCTAATGTCATCATTGATTCTTTCTCCATCTCATTTTCATAAATATCATTGATATAAAAGTGTTTCGCCTTTCCATTGTCTGAAATGATACGCACCAGATTTCCAACCTCCACCAGTTCCTGTACTGCCTGATCTACCCCATATCTGGTCGTATTCAGGTCTTTTTTCATTTCACTTTTCGGATAGATTACAAATAAATCCCCTTCACCATCTACCCAGCCATTCTGCACCGCAAATTTTAAGCGATCCAGAAATAAGCTGTATAAAATCTTTGCTGTATTTGACAGATTTTTGTATTTTTCCATCTGGAACAGCATCTTTGGCACCTGCAGACAATCTACCGGCATATACTCCATCTTACTCATTGATTATTTCCTCCTTCTGTTTGTACAGCACTTCAGCTGAATTGATATTGATTTCCAACATACCCACAAATACCTGATAATACAGCAGGCATATCTGTTCATCCTCCCTTGCCAGATACAATCCTTCCAGTTCATTGGACGGATGTTTCATTCCATATACTGCCTGACAGATATCATGGATTTTCTCACATTCCACACTCCTCAGATGCATCTCCAAAGTGTGGTTAAATCTCTGCCAGTCCTCCAGTTTCTGATTTACTGACATCATGCACTGGAACAGTTCTGCTGCTTCACATGCTGCTGACAGCACTACATTTTTGTTATTGATACTTCCATCGGCATTTTTCATATGCTCTACCATATACGCCTGATCTACTGAAACCATCTTTTAATCCTCCTCTATCTAAACGGCATTTCCTCTTCCATGCCCTCTGGGATCTCTAAGAACCCTTCCGCATCTTCTGGAAACGGTGGTCTGTCAACCATTTTTGCACCAGCAAATTCAATCCGGTTTGCATACACTTCGGTGGTATAAATCTTTTTTCCGGTATCTTTATCTTCATAATTACCCGTGACAATCTCGCCTTCCACCATGACCTTCGTTCCCTGTATCAGATAATCTCTGGCAAATTCTGCTTTCTTCGCAAAAGCCTTTACCGGAATGAAACTGACTTCATCGGAATAATTTCTTCTGACTGCCAAAACAAACTTGGCAATCTTATGAAGTCCTTTTTCATTCTCCACTTCGTTGTATCCGGGATTTCTTACCAATCGCC
>NZ_JAOQJL010000005.1:47047-146457 GCF_025566965.1 Blautia ammoniilytica
AACGTTCATTTTCATCATCCCAAGCACAGGTTTTCATCATACAGCGTGGCTGTTTCTCATAATTGCCCAGATAATACGGGCAGAACGTACAGCCTCTTTCTTTAACAATTGCCCCCGGAATCACTGGCATCTGACTTTTGATTTCCTTTGTTACATGCTTACTTTCAATTCGCTCTCTCATCTTAAAAATCCTCCAAGAATATATATATTTGCAAAAGGGAATTCCCCTGAATTGCCTGTTTTTAAGCACAAAAAAAGAGGCAGACTTACGATTTTTATTTTCGCAAGCCTGCCTCTTATCAATCTAATATTCTATTTTCCAATGACATACCGTATAAACACGTATATCGCTCTGATCACATACACTGGAATCATGATGCTTCCAATCAATGCTCCAATAATGACACTTAATGCAGCCATCCCAAGTGTTGCTGTGGTATCCATTCCTCTCGGAATTAGAATCAACCGCATTTTATGTATTCCAAATGGAAGTCCGGCAATAAATACCCACCAGAACCAATCCGTCTGCCCACTGACCTTCATAATTGTTTTTGTCATCCAAAACCAGAATACCATAAATGCCAGTGGCAGAATTGATTTTTTAATTACATCTCCAATCGTCATTTCTTTCGTCCTCTTATCTAATCTGTTTATCTTCTGTACTTTAGAAAGATATGCCTGATATCTTTGCATCTGTCTATCATTATATCTTATTTGCTTTTCATATTCCACTTTATCATCCCCTTTGCTCTGTTTGTGCTTTCCACGAATCTAATAACTGGAAAATTATTTTTTCGATTTGCTCTTTCTTGTAATCTGGTGGAAAATATTTTTGCAGTTGCTTTTCTGAAAAACTGATTTTCTGATAATTCACTTTTGCTTCTCCTCTAAGAATTTTCTCTATATCTTCTCCAGTCAATTCTTTTTGCTGGCTAAGTTCTTTCAGTTTTTTTGCCTGAGATCCATTTGGCATTTTCTTTGTTGTTCCTATAAACGCCAGTAACAATGACTGCTCATTACTTTTCAAATAAGATAAATCAACTGCAACAGTAAATGGCAATTCATTTTTATCTACAAACTCCAGCAAGTAATTCGACAAGTAGGTCAAGCGTATATATCGTTTGATCGTACTCATTGTCTCTCCGACTTCTGTGCCAACCATCTCAGCTGCCCATCTTTTTTTCAACTTTGGTTCAACTTGGACCAAAGTTAAATCAGTCCGTCTACCCTGACGTTTCAATGCTTCATACTTCATGCGGTATGCAAATGCCTTCTCACTATATAGCAGATTTTCTCTTTGAATGTTGGAATCGACCATAACCACAGTTGCTTCATCATCAGACATATCTCTGATAATGACCGGCATTGTTTTCAGTCCTAATTCCCTGCAAGCATATTTTCTTCTGTGTCCCACAACTAATTCATAATCCTTTTCCCCTGAATTTGAAGGTCTTGCAATTCCTGGCACAAGAACTCCATATTCTGAAATACTTTCAATCATTTCCTCCATTTTATCATCCCTAAACACTTTAAACGGATGATTCTTGAATGTATCCAACTCGTCCAGCGGAATTTCTCGCACACACTCCTGCTCCTCTGACAATCCGAATAATGCATCTACCCCTTTGAATTTTATCTTTGAAGCACTACTTTCTTTCACTGCCATCACCAATCACCTCCTCTACCAGTTTTTTATAAGCTTCGGCAACACGACCTTTCGGATCGTGTTTATAAATACTTACTCCCTCAGCACTCGTCTCTGCTGCCCTTATCGAAAACGGGATTGCAGTCTTGAAAATATTGATATATTCGCCATAATTATCATGAAGCAACTCTATAATCTCTTTTGAAAAATTCGTTCTTCGATCTACCATGGTAAGTAAGATTCCGTCAATCTGAAGCTTTCGATTTATCTGCTTTCTAACTTTATATATGGTCTGCATCAACTGTTCCAATCCTTTAACAGGAAGATAATGTGCCATAACCGGAATGATAACCGAATCAGCTGCTGCAAGAGCATTTACAGTAAGCATTCCTAGCGATGGCATATTATCAATCAGGATATAATCATATTCTGGCGAAATTGTCTTGATAAACTGTTTTAACACATATTCTCTGCTCATAACATTTACCAGACTAACTTCTACCCCAGACAGTTCAATATTTGCCGGAAGAATGTCCATTCCCTCTTCATGGTGAAGAATTCCATATCCTTCTGATAATTCAAGACCATTCATTTCACAATGAAGAATTGTCGCTACTGTTATTTCTAATTCATCTGGATTCTGATATCCAAGACTTTCTGTTAAACTTCCCTGTGGATCAAAATCTATTGCCAGAACTTTATATCCTTTTTTTACCAATCCGATTCCTAAATTCACACAGGAAGTTGACTTTGCGACACCACCTTTTTGATTGACTATTGCTATAACTTTTGCCATCTCTATTTCCTCCCGATTCGTAATGTATGTTTTGAAACTGCTTTTTCTGCCTTTTTCTGATTTTCAGCCTGCAATGTTAAATCATGCGTCTTTATCAGCAATGCCTCAAATCTTTCTTTTTCTTCCTGCTGTTCGTGTGCTGTCAAATCCGTTTCCAAATTCGTTTTTTGTGAAACGCTCAACTTATTTCTAATATTATATGTGTCATATCTTCTTCTAATGCAATTCGCTTCTACACCGGACAGTGTAACCAGCTCTGACCAGGAAGACACTTTACATCTTCTTGCAATCGTTCCCCATGATGGTGTTTCTGGATTTCTACAAGCATCATATATTTTTGACGTTGCCGGTTGTATCCGTTCAAATTCATTTTTAAATATTTCCAGAAAATCATATTGATCATCCACACACCTTGTTCCATGACGTCCAATCCTTACGTATTCCATCTCACCATAATAATCATTTAGAAATTCTCTGGCTGTTTTTCCAAAAAGCTTTTCAAAGACCATATGGCTTGGTAGCTCTTTATGGCTGTCACACTCTTTTATTCTCGGTGGTATACCATTATGAGATTCTGTCCATTCATCTAATGCTTCATATACACTGGCTGCATCCCATCTATCCAATGGCGTGGAAGAATATTTTTTTAGTGCCTGTATCACTTCCACAACTTCCTCCGTCTGTGGCAGACATTGCAGTAATTCGATTGCCTTGGGTATGGCTTTTCTTCTTGTCATAATTCTTGCCATAAAAAAACCTCCTTTGAATGGTCATCATCTCATTCAAGAAGGTTCCTATCAGAAACAATTCCGAATTGTTTTCAATATCTTATCTATACTGTTATTTCAACATAAGATATCGAAATGTACATCTGACAGCACTGTTTTTTTATCCAATGCCTTTATCAGAAATCCCTTATTTTAAGGCTTTTCCGGTCGTTTCCTTTATCTTACTCTATTGGTACTGCGTAAGTGGAAAACCGCACATCAAAAGAAAGATCAAATTTGTCCACTGCCTTTATAAGCCCGATACTGCCAATCTGGATCAGATCCTCCATGTCCACGCCCCGCCCCACAAAACGCTTTGCCACACTATAAACAAGTCCTGCATTTTCCTCAACTAATGTATCTCTTGCCACTTTATCACCCTGGTGTGCACGCCCGATCAGGGCAAGAGTATGGTCCATGTTACCTCCCTATGATTTTTTTCATGTGCACGATCGTGCCTTTTCCAACCTCTGATTCCACAGTTACCTGATCCATAAAGGCTTCCATGAATGTAAATCCCATACCGGATCTGTCCTTGTCCGGCCGTGTAGTGTACAAAGGCTCCATGGCCTTTTCAATATTTTCGATCCCTGCTCCTTCATCGGCAATATCAATCTGGATCTCCTGTCCCTGCCTTCTACAGGTCATATGGATCTTATGTATTTCCCCTTCATAACCATGTATGATACAGTTGGTAACAGCTTCTGAAACTGCAGTTTTCAGATCTGACACCTCTTCCAGCGTAGGATTCAACTGTGTGCAAAATGCTGCTGCAGCTATCCTTGCCAACCCTTCATTTACAGGACGGCTTTCAAAGATCATTGTCATTTCATTGGTATCCTCCATAATATGCTCCCTTCCCTTAACAGATAAATTTATGGACTCCAGACAGATGAAGCAGTTTTTCCACATAACTGCTTACATTCACTGCCTTTATACACCCTTTTCCCATTCCAAGCGCCCGATATCGTCCCATGATCAGTCCGATTCCGGAACTATCCATAAATGTGGTCTCTTCAAAATCAAAGATAATGGTCTTAATATATGTCTGTCCCATAATCCGGTCTGTTTCTTTCCGGATCAGATCCGATGCAGGATGATCCAGTTCTTCTGGCAGTCTCACTGTCAGACTGGTACCCTGAATATAAATTGCAGCTCCCATCACCACTCCCCCTTATATTCAATATTCCCCCTCAATGTTACAAAAAAAGAGGGGCTGCTGTCATAGACAACAACTCCCCCTGCTTCGAGGTTTCTCTGTTAAAAAGTCCCATCTTCACTACTGCCGGATCCGTTTTCGTCACTGCTTGCAGATCCGTTTTCGTCACTGCTTGCAAATCCGCTTTCGCTATTGCCATCCTCTTGACTTTCGGAAGTACCTCCGGTCACACCAAGGCTTCCACACATAGCACTGTAAACATTCTTCATGTCATCTGTCAGATACTCCTCATACACATTCTGAAGATTCTCTGCGGCTACATCATAGCTCTCCTGCACATATGCAGTATATGCTTTGAAAAGAGCTTCATAGGTCTGGCTCTTTTTCTTTTCTTCCTCCATCTGCTGAGTGATCTGCAGAGCTGTATCGTCAGATTCCTTTGCTTCACCCTGGGCTTTAGAAAGCTCGGCCCCTTGACTGGATAAAGATTCGCTGTAATTGATCAGCTGCTGGTTGGCTTCCCGATATATTCCCTGTTTGATAGCAGGTACGGCCAAAAGCCAGAATGCCAGTGCACCGGCCCCAATGCCAAGCATCAAAGTAAAAAACAGGGAAATCCTTGAATTTTCACGATATGCAGGCGGCTGTACCACCATGCCTTCTATACCGTTATCTTCACCCTGTTCAGATTTAGTTCTGCCAAACAGTCCCTTTTTCTGCTTTTCCAGCCTGGTAGTAACGCCAGTCTGCTCATCCACTTCCCTCAGAAAACGAAGTGTGGTAGTATTGGTTTTATCGATCCTGGCCGCCTTTCGTAAGATCCGTCTTGCCTTTCCCCATTCATGATTCTTCATCTGGATCAGTGCAAGCAAATGATACCCCTTGATCAGCTTGGAATTCTGTGCAAGGATCTTTCGAAGCTGTATTGCAGCCATATCTTCATGCCCTTCCCTGCAAAGTGCTAGGGCATTGTTGTATTTACGGATCGTTTCATTAATGGCATCCAGCTTGTTGGAATTGGCCTGAAGACGGTTAATGTACTCATTAGCCAGATTCTTGGTAGGCTTCAGATTCTTGCTGATCACCCATTCACTTAATGCAGCAACAACCTCGCCGGTTTCAAAATAAACAAGTCCAAGAAGATTTCTTGCCTGAATATTTCTTTTGTCATAAGTAAGACTTTGTTTCAAACAATTAATGGCTCCTGACAGATCCCGGATACTGGCTTTTTCAAGTCCCTGATTATAGTAGAATTTTGACAGATAGTCCACCTTCTTCTGTATCAGAACATTGCACCCACAATTAGGACAGTAATCCAGATCCTTGTCTGCCAGAAATGCGCCGCAATTCATGCAGTTCATCAGTATCTCCTTACGGTTATTTCATGCGGCGGCCGCTTTTTGCTTCCCGCAGCATCTCCTGTAAAATGTCCAGGATATCAGTGAGTTCTCTGTCATATATGGCACTTTCTGCATCTGTTACATCCAGACACGGTTCAAACTTCTTCAGTTCTTCTTCGTAATCGATCATGCTTTTCTCCTTGCGATTGCTGCTTTAATCTCTCCTACAAGATATAAAGATCCTACACAGAACAGCATTCCGTCTTCTCCCTTTGCCTTTAAGGCAAGTTCCAGAGCCTTTGCCACTTCTGGATCAGCCTCTACAGAGGCACAGCCCTCCCGTGTGAAGATCTCTTTTAATTCCTCTTCCGGAACTTCCCGATAACCACCTACCTGGGTAACAACCACATGTCTGAAACGGATCTGACTGCAGATGGTATGGATCATATCTTTGTAATCTTTATCATTTACTGCTGAAAACAGAAGTGTAAGCGGATATTCCTGCTGAAAATGCGCTGCAGTCTCCACAAACTTGGCTACTCCGTCTTCGTTATGTGCTCCATCAACGATCACTCCTGGCAAGATCGTCTCCATCCTGCCCTGCCATCTGGTGGCGCTCATTCCTTTTCGCACATGCTCAATAGCTACCGGAATCTGATCCTGTAAAACCTCCATAGTTTTTAATGCCAGCATGGCATTCATAACCTGATACTTTGCAATAAAAGGAATATGAAATTCCTGATGATCCTTACCATAATACTGATTTTTCAAAGAAAAATCAATCCCTGAAGCTGTATTGGAAAGAATCTGCGCATCCTCCTTTTTTACTTCGTAAAAGGGACTGTGAAGCTCTCTGGCATGTGCACGAATCACCTCTGCTGCTGATGGATCATTGCCATCAAAGATCACCGGCACTCCCGGGACAATGATCCCAGCCTTTTCCCCTGCGATCTTAGCTACTGTATCCCCAAGGTACTGCATATGATCCAGACTGATGGATGTGATCACACATGCTGCCGGATCTTCAATGGCTGTGGTAGCATCCAGCCTGCCTCCAAGGCCAGTCTCCAAAGTCACATAATCTACTCCAGCCTGCGCAAAGATCACCATGCCCATAAGGAATAGCATCTCAAAGTAAGTAGGATGATAGCTGCCCTCTGCCACCAGTTCATCTGCCAGTGCTTTCACCTTCTGGAAAGCAGCCAGAAACGTGTCGTTATCAATATTTACTTCATTAATCTGAAACCGTTCATTAATCTCTACCAAATGAGGAGAAGTAAATAATCCACAGGAATATCCGGCTTCCCGGAGAATGGATGTAAGAAATGCACAGGTACTGCCTTTTCCATTGGTACCTGCTACATGAATCACTTTAAAATGATTCTGTGGATTTCCCAGCCTTGCAAGGCATTCCTTGGTATGATCCAGACTGTTCTTTTTTGTAAACTTAGGTGTTTCTTCAATATAGGCCACTGCTTGTTCGTAATTCATAAAAAAATTCACCACTTTTATCTAATGTATTCGCAACCCTTTTGGTTACTCTACCATTATATAATAGTGGTGAAAGATGTCCATACCCAATCGTAACAATTTATCCGACAAGATGTTACGATTGGATAAAACACTATTCGTAGCTGTTCAGTACCCTGGCGAGATATTGCCTTCTGAACAGTTAACATTATTCCTCTTTTTCAAGTTTCCACGGATTCTTGTCATACAGTGCATAAACCGCACGGTCATAACTCTTGCTTAATGCCTTTCTTGTGGAGCTGTTGCTTCGCTGTACAACAGAAAGCCGGTCAAAGTCCTTCATCTCCGTACCTGTGATCACCAGAGTAGTAGGACTTACATAAACCGTATCATACCATTCTCCATTTAGTTTTACCTGGCTGGAAGGTGTGAAATTGGTTCCCTGGATATAATAGGTATAATCCGAATCTGATACAAAACGGATGGAATCCAGTGTTGCATCATAGAGTCCCATACGCATCTTTGTTCTCTGGAAAGGATTCTCTCCCTGGTATGCGTAACGATCTCCATAAAGCAGATCATATTGCAGGGTTTCCAAATCTACCTGATAATTCTTTGTATTTCTTCTTGCCTGATGATAACGGAAAATCGTTCCATCATGGATACCTACCCGATCCATCACCTCTGCTGCGATCTGATAAGATGCCAGGTTTTCATTCTTTTTCTGAAGCCCCATATTATCCCAGATCACATATTCTGTCTGAAACAGATATTTGTTTTTCAAATCTTCCACTGTCAGTCCCATGGTAGGAAGATGATCCCCATACATTACAAGTACCACGTCTTCCGGATAGTCAGCCAGTGTATCCACCAGATCTTTTACAAAATTATCCATCTCATGGATCTCATTTACATAGTATTCCCATTTACAATTCAATTCTTCTGTAGGTGCACCGGAAACTGTAATCTGTGGATCCTCCAATATCGGTTCATCCGGATAGTCTCCATGTCCCTGCACCGAAATGGTATATACATAATCCGGTTCTTCTGTAGAATCCAGACATTTCACGATTTCATCGGTCAGAACACTGTCCTTTACCCATCCCAGAGGATTTTTCAAATTCTCACCAGCCATATATTCTTCTGAGGTAAACGTATCGAACCCAAGGTTGGGGAAAATAGTCCTTCTTCCATAAAAATTGGCTTCATTGTTATGGACAGCATGGGTGGAATATCCAAGATTTTTCAGCACATAGGGCGCACTCTCGCAAGTGGTTTCCTTCAGGATACTCTTATATGGATACTCCCCTGGGCCGAAATAATGAAGGCTCATCCCTGTAATTGTCTCAAACTCTGTATTGGCAGTACCTGCACCAACAGACGGCACCTTGTAATACCCGGAAGAATAGTTTTTCATCAGCTTTCGGAACGTAGGAATAGGATCCTCAGAAATATCCAGATAATTTACAAGTGTAGGATCAAAAAATGATTCCAGTTGCAAAAAAAGGATATTCGGTTTTTTATCTTCCTTTGTTGCCGGAAGGTTCTCCTCTGTCTTTTCGATCCTTTTGATCTCAGACTCAGAGTAATCTCGCGGACTTTTAATACCTGTATTAAAGATTGTAGTCGCAAGACAATATGGATATCCATAATCCTCATATGCAAATGCTATATTTCCAAAATAATTGGAAAGTATCCTTTTCTCAAGGGCAAGCTGTGTAATACCTCCAAAAGCAACAATTCCTGCCAGGATCAGCGGGATCACATATCTGTATCGAATCTTCTTTTTGTATTTCGGGCCCTTGATAAACAGGATCAACAACCCGATCAGCACAAGTCCGATCAGGATGCAGCCCAGGATCACTCCATAAGCAGGCAGATACTTCTGCATAATGGATAATCCATCGGTAAGCATATGCAGATCCGGCCCTGTAAATGGCGTAACCCTGTTCATCAGCAGGATCCCATTTACAAGTCCAAGGAACAGCCAGAATGCCGATACCAATACACGCCAGAAAAATCTTCTGTGAAACAGATACACGATCAGCATTGTTGTGAAAATAAAAGCTGTATTGTATGCAAAAACCAGTGGCTTGCCTGTCATATACTGCCATGCTTCTGCAATAGAATGGCGGCTGATGGCTTCAATAATAAAATAAAGCACCGCACACCACAGTGCCTGCAAAACAGGCGATATCTTATTACACACATCACTTATTTTCATCTTTGTGCAAAATTTGCCCGTTTTCATGAAAACGCTCCTTTTTATTTCTTTAACTGTTCAAGCTGTGTGATTACTTTTTCTTTCATTTCTTTATATTTTGCCAGTTTTGCTTTTTCAGCATCAACCTTGTCAGCTGGTGCTTTATTTACAAAATTAGGATTGCTGAGCATTCCATCACAGCGGGCGATCTCTTTGGTAAGACGATCCTGCTCTTTTGTAAGGCGTTCAATTTCTTTTTCCCTGTCGATCAGATCTTCCAGTGGCAGATATACAACTGCATTGGATACGACTACCGAAACTGCATCCTCACCAATACCATCTTTGTTGTCCTGTACATGGATCTGACTTGCATAGGCAAGATTAATAAAGGATCTGCTGCTCTTTTCATACATCTGGCAGATCTTCTCATCCTTACCCACGATGTACAGATGCGTCTTACGGTTCTGAGGAACATTCATGCTGTTTCTGGTATTACGGATACCTTTCACTACTTCTTTGAAGCTTTCCACAGCAAGCTCTGCTTCCGGGAAATTCCATTCGTCTTTATATACCGGCCAGTCTGAGATCATGATGGATTCTTCTTCCGGAAGAAGTGTACAGTAAATCTCTTCTGTAATAAATGGCATAAACGGATGAAGCAGCTTCAAGCCCTGGGTCAATGCGGTACGCAGGGTCCACAATGCTTCACCTGCTGCCTTGGGATCTTCCTGGGCTTTCCAGAGGCGTACCTTTGCAATTTCAATATACCAGTCACAAAGTTCATCCCACAGAAAATCATAAACTTTCTGTACTGCAATTCCCAGTTCATACTTATCCATATTCTCTGTTACATCTTTGATCACTGTATTCAGCTTGGAGAGGATCCACTTGTCTTCTGCACAAAGACCATTCAAATCTTCTGGCTCAGTAACAGTCTTGCCTTCCAGGTTCATCATAATGAAACGGGAAGCATTCCAAATCTTATTGGCAAAATTACGGCTGGATTCTACACGTTCCCAGTAGAAACGCATATCATTTCCAGGTGCATTTCCTGTGATCAGAGTAAGACGCAGGGCGTCTGCACCGTATTTGTCGATCACTTCCAGAGGATCGATACCATTGCCAAGAGATTTACTCATCTTACGTCCCTGGGAATCCCTTACCAGCCCATGGATCAGCACATGATGGAAAGGTGCCTTTCCTGTCTGCTCAAGAGCAGAAAATACCATACGGATCACCCAGAAGAAAATAATATCATAACCTGTTACAAGTACATCTGTAGGATAGAAATATTCCAGTTCCGGTGTTTTTTCCGGCCATCCAAGTGTGGAGAAAGGCCACAGTGCAGAACTGAACCATGTATCCAGTGTATCCTCATCCTGATGGAAATGAGTACCGCCACATTTAGGGCAGATTTTTGGCATTTCCCTTGCTACAACCGTTTCCTTACAGTCATCACAGTAATAAGCAGGAATCCTGTGTCCCCACCAGAGCTGTCTGGAAATACACCAGTCTCTGATATTCTCCAGCCAATGGAGGTAAGTTTTGTCAAAACGTGCAGGTACAAATTCCAGATCTCCGTCATCCAGGGCTTTGATCGCAGCCTTTGCCATCTCATCCATCTTAACAAACCACTGGGGTTTGATCATAGGCTCTACAGTAGTGCCGCACCGGTCATGGGTACCAACACTGTGATTATGAGGAACCACCTTCACCAGAAGACCCAGCTTATCCAGATCTTCAACCATAGCCTTTCTCGCCTCATAACGATCCATGCCGGCATATTTGCCTCCAAGCTCATTGATGGTAGCGTCATCATTCAGGATATTGATCTCCTGAAGATTGTGACGGCGCCCCACCTCAAAATCGTTAGGGTCATGAGCCGGTGTGATCTTCACACATCCTGTACCAAATTCTTTATCTACGTATTCATCTGCGATCACCGGGATCTGTCTGCCTGTAAGGGGAAGCTCCAGCATTTTCCCAACCAGGTCCTTATATCTCTCGTCTTCCGGATTCACTGCCACTGCTGTATCTCCCAGAAGTGTTTCCGGACGGGTAGTAGCGATCTCTACAAATCTTCCTTCTTCTCCAACGATAGGATAATTGATATGCCAGAAAAATCCATCCTGATCCTCATGCTCTACCTCTGCGTCTGAAATAGAAGTCTGGCAGACAGGACACCAGTTGATGATCCTGGAGCCTTTGTAAATATACCCTTTCTCATACAGCTTGATAAAGACTTCCTGTACTGCTCTGGAGCAGCCTTCATCCATGGTAAAGCGCTCACGCTCCCAATCAGCTGAAGCGCCAAGCTTCTTTAACTGATTAATGATCTTTCCGCCGTACTCTTCTTTCCATTCCCATGCATATTTCAGGAATTCTTCACGGCCGATAGCATTTTTGTCAATGCCTTCTTTTTTCAGCTTTTCTGTTACCTTAACCTCTGTAGCAATAGCCGCATGATCAGTACCTGGCTGCCATAATGCTTCGTAACCTTCCATCCTCTTGAAGCGGATCAGGATATCTTGCATGGTTTCATCCAGGGCATGTCCCATGTGCAGCTGTCCGGTTACATTTGGCGGCGGCATCACAATAGTAAACGGCTTCTTGTCCGGATTTACTTTTGCGTGGAAATATCCGTTATCCATCCATTTCTTATACAGACGATCCTCAATACCTTTTGGATCATATGTTTTTGCAAGCTCTTTGCTCATTTCATTTTCCTCCAAAATTTACGCCCCCCACACAGATGTGTGAAGGGCGATGTCATGCAGTACCACCTTTTATCGGTTGATACGGCCCTTTTCTTTGCCTTTACTATGAAAACTACTATAATTGTAAATCCATTTCTTGTCAAGATTTTTATAGGATATTACCTGTTACGATTCACAGGTAATATTCCGCGAGGTGTTTTGCCATGTATATGGCAAAATCCCGAGACATACAGGGCAAAATCCCATCACCGAAGGTGATATGGAATGGATTTTGACCAAGTTGCTGTGAACGGAGTGAACAGTAACTATTACCTGTTACGATTCACAGTCAGCTGCAAGCAGGATAAACAGTGATCTGCGTCCTTTTAAGCAGCAGCCCACCTTTATATTCCTTTATATTCCTTTTTATTCCACACTTTTCAAAGATTCCACCATATTGATCTTCTTCAGCTTGAAATGCATGGTAAAATTTACAAACAGGGAAAATCCACAGGTGATAAGCCCGCTGTAAAGGAAGCTTATCGGATTGATATTCCTGCCAAACATGACTGCATCTACCTCCACAGTGGTAATCACATACCTGTGCAGGAAAATCCCGAAAAGTACTCCCACCAGCACTCCTGCCACTGTCAGCAGGATATTCTCTCTGAATACATATTGAGACACCTCCTGATCATAGAATCCCAGCACCTTTAAGGTAGCAAGTTCCCTTTGCCTCTCTGTAATGTTAATATTATTCAGATTGTAAAGAACAACAAATGCAAGCATACCGGCTGAAATGATCAACACAAGGATCACTGAATCCAAGGACGTAAGCATTCTTTCCAGCTGTCCTGCCAGACTGCTTGTATAGCTGATACTTAAAACACCAGGCAGTGTAAGCAGCTGCTGGCCTATAGCTTCCAGATCATCCTTATATTCTTCTTTCATAGTAAAAAACAAATTTTTGTAATCTGGTTTCTGTTGAAATACTGACTCATATAAAGAGGGTGAAATATATACATAATGAGCCATATAATTCTCTGTGATGATCTCCACTGGAACCTGATACTCCTGTCCAGCCATTTTCAAAGTGATGGCATCTCCTGCCTTCAGGCCTAGCAGATCCGCTGTTTTCTCACAGATTGCTGCACCTTTATCAGAAAACAAATACTTCTCCTTTGTGATCCGGTTCTGCAAGGTCACATCCTTCTTAAAGCTCTCCATATCCTCAGGTACGATAACGTAAACACTCAGATTGGAAGAGCCTCTTGGTACATTCATTTTGGTAAACTGAACAGACGTACAATGATCTACCTTCTGATTATCCTTAAGGAATTGTACCACTTCTTTTCTCTGTTCCTCGTCTGCATCCTCATCCTCAATCACATTGCCCTCATAATGCTGCAGGTCCCGGTACTGGATCACCGCAATATTCATAATGGAATCCCGTAATCCAAATCCTACCAGCATCAGACCCATACTTCCTGCAATTCCAAAAACCGTCATAAAAAGGCGTTTCTTATATCGGAATAGATTCCGAAGTGTGGATTTCCAAGTAAAGCTTAAATGCTTCCATAGAAATGTGATCCGCTCTGCCAAAATACGTTTGCCTTCCTTGGGAGCAGGAGGACGCATCAATGAGGCCGGTGTTTCCCGCAGTTCCCGTACACAGGCAAACATTGTGGCTCCTACTGTACATATAATAGAAGCCCCTGATGCGATCAGTGTATATTTCATTTCATAATTAATACACAGAGTATCAGAAACATTGTGATACATAATCCCATAAGAAGTGATCACAACATATGGAATGATTTTTTCTCCTACCAGAAAGCCCAGGATACTTCCTCCGATCGTAGCCAAGAGTGCATAACAGATATATTTGGCTGCAACGGCTGCTTTTCCGTATCCTAAAGCCTTCATGGTCCCGATCTGGGTCCTTTGCTCCTCTACCATCCTGGTCATAGTAGTAAGGCTGATCAAAGCTGCTACCAGGAAAAAGATCACAGGGAACACCTTGCCGATATTCCGGATACGCTCTGCATTATCTCCGTAATCCGAATACTCTGGCAGGTCATTTCTGTCTGTAACCGTCCATGTAGGAACCTTCAGATCTGCCAACTTTTTTTTGGCATCTTCCAGCTTCTGCTGGTTGTCGGCCAGCTCCTTTTTTACCTTTTCCTCTGACTCCTGATACTCCTTTTCACCGTCTGACAGATCTTTTTCTCCATCCTCCAGCTCCTGTTTGGAATCTTTCAGCTTCTGTTCATTTTCCTGGAGTTCTTTTTGTCCATCTATCAGCTTCTGACGGTTTTCTTCCAGTTCCTGTTCTCCACTTTGCAGCTTTTCTGTATTTTGGGAAATCTGGATCCTGGCCTGGGCAAGTTTTCCTGCATTTGCATCTATCTCTTGCTGTCCCTTTTGTGTCTGCTCCTGTCCTTTTTGAATCTGTTCTTTTCCTTTATCCAGTTCTTTCTGAGCTTTATCCAGCTGTTTTTTTGCATCTGCCAACTTTTTTTCTTGCTGCTTTAGTTCTTTCCTGCCCTGATTGATCTGCTCCTGTCCTTTTTGAATCTGTTCCTGGGCATCATTTAACTGGCCTTCTTTTTCGTCCAGCTGCGCAAGACCTCCGTTTATCTGTCCCACAGAGCTTTCCAGCTGTGTCCTGGTTGCAGCCAGCTGCTGTCCTTGTCCTGTCAATTCTGTTTCTGACTGTTGGATCTGTGCAGTAAGGCCCTGGATCTGTGCAGTAAAACCTGCGATCTGTGCCTGCAGCCCAGCCAGTTCCTCCTGGGATACCTCTCCTGAAGCAATGCCTGCATCATAGCTTGCCTGAAGGGAATCTCTTTCCGTGATCAGTGCTGTCAGCTGCCCCTTTGCCAGATCCAGTGCAGCCTTTCCCTGGGCAAGCTGCTGCTCTCCTGTTTCTACTTGAGAAAGCCCTTCCTGGCACTGCAAAAGTTGTTCCTGCAGTTGCTGTCTTTGCTGTTGGATCTGTTCTTTTCCCTGGCTTACCTGCCCTGCCCTTGTATCCAGATCACTTTGGCTTTGTTCCAATTTCTGTCTGGCTTCTGTAAGTTTTAACACACCGGCCTCATATTCCTGTCTGGAAGCCTGTAGTTTTTCCAGTCCATCCTCCAGCTTCTGCTGGTTCTTTTCAATCTCTTTATTGCCATTATCCAGCTGCTGCTGTGCCTGGGAAAGCTGCTGCTCGCCCTGTTGTACCTGCTGGGTTGCCTGGGAAAGCTGTTGTCTGGCATCTTCCAGCTTTTCTGTTCCTTCTTCCAGCTGCTTCTGTCCATCCTTTAACTGTCCCTTTGCATCTTCAATAGCTTTTACACCATCTTCATATTCTTTCTGTCCATCTGTTAGCTTTTTCCTGCCATCGATCAGCTGCTGCCTGGCATCTGCCAGTTTTTCTTCTGCTTCTCGCCTGCCATCTGCCAGTTCCTGCTCACCGTCAGTGATTTCTTTTTGTGCATCTGCAGTTACCTGCTGATAACGTGCTTCACATCTTACATCCTGTATCCCTTCCACCTTGCTTTTGATCTTACGGATCAGGATATCATAAGCATCTGTATAGCTGACCACATCTTTGGCACCGTGTACCAGAAGATAGATCTGCGTATATACTTCCTGGTCAAAATCCTCAGGCAATATAAATGCAAATCCGTTCACCTCTCCTGTACCAAGAGTTGTATTACCACGGTTAAAAGAAATATAAAGGGGACTTTTCCCTATAGCTGTCACAGTATAGCTGTGCCTTCCAAGAAACGAACTGTCTTCCTGCTCCCGAAGAACGATCTGATCTCCTGGCTTATACCCATGAGCATTGGCATAAGTATCATCAAGAAACAGTTCTCCAGATTTCTGCGGCAATCTTCCCTCTGTAACTGTCAGCTGGTTCACCCGTTTGGTCAATGACTCAATATGTAATACCGTCTGTTTTTCATTCTCGCCACAGGTAACATCTGTAAAATAAGCACCTTCCGCATCCTCAATGCCATCGATCTCCCTTAATGCATCTTCATCCTCACTGGTAAGCCCAAGTGTGCTTACTACCTTCAGGTCCATCAGGCTGTTTTCATCATAATATGCATCTCCTGAATATCGCATGTCCGGTGAAGAAGCCTGTATCCCGGAAAAGAAAGCTACCCCAAGGGCTACAATGAAAAAGATGGAAAGAAACCTGGCTTTGCTTCTGCGGATCTCCATCCAGAACTCTTTATGTATTGCTTTCATCTTTTTCACCTACCACTCAATTTCTTCCACTGGCGTGGGGTGTGCATTCTGTGTCATGTTGGATACTTTTCCATTCTTAATCCTGATCACCCGGTCTGCCATGGGAGTAAGTGCAGAGTTATGCGTGATCACGATCACCGTCATATTTTTTTCCCTGCACATGTCCTGAAGCAGTTTCAGTATCGCCTTACCGGTCTGATAATCCAAAGCACCGGTGGGCTCATCACACAGCATCATCTTTGGATTCTTTGCCATGGCCCTTGCAATGGAAACTCGCTGCTGCTCTCCTCCTGAAAGCTGGGCCGGAAAATTGCCAAGCCTGTCCCCAAGGCCAACTTCTTCCAATACCTGAGCCGCATCCAACGGATTCTTACATATCTGCGCTGCCAGCTCCACATTTTCCAGTGCTGTAAGATTTGGCACCAGATTGTAAAACTGAAATACAAAACCAATATCATCCCTTCTGTATGCGGTCAGCTGGCGGCTGTTATATCCTGCAATATTCCTGCCATCCACCCATACTTCCCCATCTGTTGCATGATCCATGCCCCCAAGTATGTTCAGCACTGTGGTTTTCCCCGCACCACTAGGGCCAACAATCACTACAAATTCTCCTTTTTCGATCTGGAAACTGATCTCATCTACAGCCTTTATTGGTACCTCATTTGTTCCGTAAATCCTGGATACTTTATCCAGCTTAATATAATTTTCTGTATTCTTCTGCAATCCATCACTCCCAAGCTGTCTTATTTTACATTTCCATTTTCACAACAATTCAGTATACCTGCAGAATACTGCCTGTGGAAGTGTTACCTCTTCTCTATATCTGCTGATGTAAAACCAAGGGGCAAAAGCTGTCCCAACGTATAGCTTTTGTAATCCTCCTCAGACCTTGGCAGAATCACAAGAAATGCATCAGAGTCACAAAACTCACTCATAACCTGCCTGCAGATCCCACAAGGTGCACAGTACTCCAAGCTTTGTGCCTCCTTTCTCCCACCTGCAATGGCAATGGCTGTAAATTCCCTGTATCCTTCAGAAACTGCTTTGAAAAAAGCAGTCCGTTCAGCACAATTGGTCGCTCCATAAGAAGCATTTTCAATGTTGCATCCAGTAAATATTCTGCCGTCTTTGCATAAAAGTGCTGCTCCCACCATAAAATCCGAATAAGGTGCATAAGCTTTCTGTCTTACTTCCAATGCCTTACGAATCAGTTCCTGGAACTCCATAGGCTCCTCCTGTATCCCATCAATCTACATAATATATCCAGTTTTCTTTTCTTGGATGGGTTCCCTGTACTTCTTCCTTTGGATAACCCAGGATACAATGGCCAATGCCTTCATAATCCCCCTGGATCCCAAGAGATTTCAGAAGTTCCTTTCCTTCCTGGCTTTCAAATTCCTCTTTTGCCCTGTGGATCCAGCAACTGCCAATCCCCAGTGCATGAGCTGCGTTCATAAGATTTCCCATAACAAGACTTCCGTCATATACATATGTACCTACAGATTTGTCTGCAAGGATCACCAGCACTACAGGCGCTCCATAAAAGGGATCTCCCTTTGCACCCATGATCTGTGCATTCATCCTTGACAGCTGATCTCTTACTTTCTTATCCGTTATGACAAGAATAATGGGAGACTGTCTGTTCATACCAGTTGGCACCCATGTACCAGCCTCAACGATCTCCTGGAGAACTTCTTTAGGAAGCATATCAGGCTTATAACTTTTCACACTTCTTCTTGACTTTAAACATTCAATCGTACTGTTTGTTCCACTCATGGTTAATTGCCTCCTTTTATTTATCTTTCATTTATATTCCTTTATATTTATTTTTATTTTCAGATATGTTTATGATACCATCCTGTTTTTACAAAAACAAGTGGCTGTCCCCTCATAATAAAAGCGAAAATACAGAAAAATAATCATTGGCAAATTTGTAATAATTTTCGTTGCGTTGTAGAAAAGATTTTGGTTATATATCATGCGAGGCTTTCGTAGATTTCGACTGCGCTAGCTTCTCTGTTATTTGCCGTGTCTGAACGCCGTAGGCGTGAGTTTGGCAAATGACAGAGATAATAAGCGCGCGGGAGAAATCCGAAAACGAAGCCCTGATATATAAACATATCTTTTCTACAACGCAACATGAACAAAATAATTTTCAGGTCGAGCAGCCAAATGATATTTTACTGTATCTAAAAACAAAACAGCCAATATCTATTTTCATTTCTTTTTTCTGGCCATCAGCCCTCCGATTCTTCCGGTTTCTTTTGCTGTCAGTGTTTTCCAGCCGCCCCCCAGAACCTTGTCAAGCAATCCTAATTCCTGGGCGATCTCATACTTTGCTTTTTCCTCTTCTGGCAGTTTTCCTTTTAAATAGGCTTCTATTTCTTTTTCTCTATTCAATATCCTATACTCCTTTTTCGTAAAAGTATGAACCCAAAATTCGGAATTTATACACCTGCCATCAAACCTTCTGACTGTTTCTTTCTCCATCCTATTCCCAAAATCAAACAGATTGGTTATAATAATGCACATAATTGTATTTTTGATATCTGGAGGATATGTGTTTTATGAATGATGATCTAAAATATCTGCCCGAAGAGTTTTTAAACCGCATGAACAACATGCTTGGAGATGATTTCCAGGCTTTTCTTAATAGCTATCAGCAGCCTCGCACATTTGGCCTTCGAGTCAATACTGCCAAGATTTCCTGTGAAGAATTTGAAAAAATCGTCCCCTTTCCCATAAGTCCCATCCCCTGGATCCCAGGCGGATATTTTTATCCTGAAAATGTCCGTCCATCCAAATGTGCATTCTATCAGGCCGGACTTTATTATCTTCAGGAGCCAAGTGCCATGACTCCTGTTTCCAGACTTCTGCCAAAGCCTGGCGAATACATACTGGATATGTGTGCTGCCCCTGGTGGAAAGGCTACAGCACTTGGTGCTGCCCTTAAAGGACATGGGCTTCTTGTAGCCAATGACATCAGTACTTCCAGGGCACGGGCACTGCTCCGTAATATTGAACTTTTCGGCATCCCAAACAGCTTTGTTACCAGCACAGCGCCTAAAGATCTGGTTCCCTGCTTTCCTGAATTTTTCCATAAGATCATTCTGGATGCCCCATGCTCCGGGGAAGGTATGTTCCGAAAGGATGAAGCTCTTGCCAAAGACTGGAGTCCTGCCAAATCCCAAGAGCTTTCCCTAATCCAGCGTGAACTGATCCTTCAGGCGGCAGATATGCTTCGTCCAGGAGGATATCTGCTTTACTCCACCTGCACCTTTGCACCTCAAGAGGATGAGGGCACAGTTTCTTATCTTCTTGAAAACCGCCCGGATATGGAACTGGTGGAAATGCCCGGATATGAAGGCTTTTCAGATGGTGTTCCTGCCTGGGGAAAGGGACAGCCCCAGCTTACACGCTGTGTCCGTATTTTTCCTCATAAAATGAACGGGGAAGGCCATTTTATGGCTCTGCTTCATAAGCCTGGCCAGACCATTTCAGAGATCTCCCCTGTATTTACAAAGCCAAACCGTACTGCCTTTGAATATATCGACGCTTTTTTCCGTGAAATCGGACTGAAATCCTTAGGTGGACAGCCCTTTGACTGGAACAGAGTAGAGATAAAAGGAGATAAGGTTTATTATCTTCCTCCTGTTTCCTGCAGTATCCGTAGGATCAATTTTTTAAGGAATGGCCTTTACATGGGTGATCTGAAAAAGAACCGTTTTGAGCCTTCACAACCACTGGCTCTTGCCCTTCACAAAGGCGAGGTTTCTTCAGTGATCACCTTGCCTGTTCAGGATCAGAGGCTGGAACGCTACCTAAAAGGAGAAACTCTTCTCATAAACCCAGAAGAAGCCGCCTCGCCCAAAGGCTGGCAGCTTCTCTGTGTAGAAGGTTATCCTCTTGGTTTTGGAAAACTGGTGGGACAGACCCTGAAAAACAAATATCCTTCTGGCTGGCGGCTTTGACCGCCGGCCTTTTTACATGTCTTCTATCTGTTCATTAACATCTTTCAGACCAGGATTTCTTTATGGACAGCAAAAGAATAAATGATCTTTTCTTTTACTTTTTTCCCTGTCATCCGTTCCAGGGCATCTGCATAATCTTCCAGCTGTACCTTATACAGATCTACAAGACGTGATTCTTCTCCAAAACGTATATGGTCTGTTTTATAATCTACAAGCACCAGGTCCTTTTCCTCTTCAAAATATGCATCAATGATTCCCTGGATCAAAACAGGTTCCCTTTTCCCTGCCCATGTCTTATCCAGTTCTTCTGCAGACCTTGCGATCACAAATGGCTGTTCTCTGTAAAGCCTTTTCTCCAACCAGGCTGCCTTCATCCTCACACCTAATGGTGAGTTTAAGAAAGCAAGCACCTCCTGTATTTTGATACAATCAGCCTCTTCCTGGCTCATTTTCTCCTGCTGCACCAGCATCTGAAGCTGTTTTAGCAACTCTTCTTTACTGTCCGTTTTATCATACATTATGCATTCCATAAACCGATGATAAGCAGTACCTCTGGCTGCTCCTGTGTATTCTTCCTCTGTCACCATACAAAACTTTGGAATCAAGGGAACAATATCCGGTTCAAAAAAGACTGCCTCTTCTTTTTCATATTCATCAGGATAATTTCTTTTTTTCAGTTCTGACACGCTGACTTTCACCGGCAGTTCCTTCAGATATTCAAAAGGATACCGATAATCAAATCTTTCCTTCAGTTCTTCCCGGAGTTTCTCATCAAAAACCCGATTCTTATCCCAGCTGCGAAGAATCTCTTCCTCCATCTGTCCCTGTGCCTGATGGATCACTTCCTCTCCGGTAAGATCCTTTACCGTTATCTTTTTTATAAGGAAGGGTATCTTAGTACGGTAAAGTAAAGTATTACACCCAGCAGGCATTCCATATTCTTCAAATAAAGGATCCATTGCAGGATGTTGGGCCAATGCAGGCAGTATATAAGACCAACAGGTTTTCCCTTTCATTCTTACATCCACTGGAAGAAAGGGAGTCCCACTGTCCCGAAACCTGTACAGTACATGCATCAGCTTTTCCATTTTCCCTACACAGCCTGTAATAAACAGCTTTTCCTTAGCTCTTGTAAGAGCAACATACAGAATACGTAATTCTTCTCCCAGGCTTTCCTTCTGAAGCTCTCTGCGGATAATCTGCTTATGCAGTGTGGAAGCAATGATCCTTTTTTCCGGAATAATTGCATCTGCCCCAAGTCCAAGCTCCGGATGGATCAAAAGTCTTGCATTCAGATCCTGAAAGTTAAATGCTTTTCCCATACCTGATGCAAATACTATCGGAAACTCCAGGCCCTTGCTTTTATGGATGGTCATGATTTGTACAGCACCCTCTCCTGCATCTGCCAGGTTCACCTCTCCATAGTCTACCTCATATTTCTGAAGATGCTCAATATAACGAATAAAATTAAACAAACCTCTGTAGCTTGTCTTTTCGTAATCCATAGCCTTTTCAACCAACATTGCAAGATTGGCATTTCTCTGTGCCCCATCCGGCAGCGCCCTGGCATAATCCCCATACCCGGTTTTCTTTAGTGCAGCACTGATCAGTTTATGAACCGGTGTATAAACTGCCATATCACGAAGATCTTCCAACAGCTTATAGAAATCCTGAAGTTTTTCCTGAAACTGTTTGTCTATTTTCTTTTCTTCCAAACTTTTTTCACTATCCATTATACAGGACAGTACGCTTTCAAAAAGTTTTCCTTTTGGATAACCACATCGAAGAGATGCCAGTTCCTGTGAGGAGCATCCTATGATAGGTGAATGAAGAACCCCACATAAGGGTATATCCTGATAAGGATTATCGCACACCTTCAGTAAATTCAATACAGTAACAACTTCTGTAGCTGAAAAATAACCGGTTTTGGATGCAGCATACGAAGGGATCCCCTGTGCAGAAAACACCTGGGAAAAGGATTCTGCCCAGCCGGATGCAGATCTTAAAAGCACTACAATGTCATTATATCCAGCAGGCCTGTACTCTTCCTTTTTCCGGTCATATATCTGTTCTTTTCCCACGATCTGCCGGATCCTATGTGCCACTGCCAGTGCTTCCAGTTCTCTTACCTTCTGGGAGCTGCCTTCCATCAAGTCCTCTACTTCTTCTCCGTCCTTTTCAACAAGCAATACCTCTGTGGTATAAAACTCTTTGTTCCCGCCTTTCGGAAACTCTGCTCCTGGATAAAGGGCGGCACGATCATCATACCCTACGCCTCCCAGATCCGGCTTCATGATCTGATGGAACAGATAATTCACACTGTCCAGTACCTGATGCCTGCTTCGGAAATTCTTATGAAGATCGATCCTTTGCTCTTTACTCTCTTCCAGCGTATAGGTTTCCATCTTATCCATAAAAAGATCCGGTCTTGCAAGACGGAACCTGTAAATACTCTGTTTTACATCCCCTACCATAAAGATATTTTTCCGTCCTGACACTTCGCCTGAAACACAATAGGTGATCATCTCCTGTACAAGGTTGCTGTCCTGATACTCATCTACCAGCACCTCCTCATACTTCTCACTTAATTCTCTTGCCACGTCAGAAGGCTTCCCGTCCTTTACAAGGATAGCCAGCGCCAGATGCTCCATATCTGTAAAATCCAGAATATTTTTTTCTCTTTTTTTCACAGTAAACTGCTTCTTAAATTCCAGGGTCAACTTTACAAGTGTTTCCATAGGTTCTTTTCCGTATTGAAGGGCTTCCAGGATTTCAGCTGTGCTGTTCTGAAAATATCTGCTTCCCAGATCCTTCAGACTTGTCTTCATATCATCCCGCAGACTTTTTACCTGTTCTTTTTTTTCTTCATCAACAGGTACTTCCGGCTTTTTCCCAGACAGACGCTGATATGAAAAATCCATAAGAAGACTGCGAACCTGCTCATAATCCTGCTTACCCAGGGCTTTTCGCACAGCTTCTATACCAGCCTGGTCTGAGATCAGCGCCTCCTCATAAAGATAAGGTCCTCCCGGAATCCTGCTGATCTGTCTTGCCTGACGGATCAGTTCTTCTGCCCCTGTCAATTCCTCATCTACTGTCTGCCACAATTTCTGCAGCCATCTGGAGTCATACAGTTCTTCTTCTGTTGTAATATGGTAGATCTTAAGACAATGCTCCAGCCATTCTTCCGGATCCGGATGGCTCATAGCAGCCTGATAAAGTCCGATGATCAAATCTTTCAGATTGTCATCTGTTTTCCCGGGAGCATAACATTCCACAAATTTTACAAAGGCAGGGTCCTTTTCCCTGTAGCACTCCTCTGTAAGCTCTTTCAACACATCTTCCCTGAGAAGCTTTAACTCACCTTCATCAGCTACCCTGTATCCTGGATCCAGATTGATCGTATGGAAATAATTTCGGATCACATAGGCGCAAAAGCCATCAATGGTGGTGATCTGCGCAGTATGGATCCGTGTCATCTGTTTCTGCAGATGCTCATTTTCCGGATTCTCACACAGTGCATTCTCCAAAGCTCTGGAAATCCTTTCCTTCATTTCTCCGGCTGCTGCCCTTGTAAATGTCATGATCAGGAGTCTGTCAATATCAATCGGATGATCCGGATCCATGATCTTATTCAAGATCCTCTCCACAAGTACTGCTGTTTTTCCGGATCCTGCAGCTGCACTGACCAGAAGATTTCTATTACGCAGACGAATCACTTCCTGCTGTTCCTTTGTCCAGCTCATTCCCATTTTACCGTTCCTCCTCTCCTGTCAGGATCTGGTCATCCATACTCTCTCCCAGGCTTTTCCACAATTCTTCATCCGAAAAGCTTTTCAGTCTGCGGAAACCATATCCCGGAATTTTCCGGTCAAAGCCACACACAGAAATATAAGGACAATAAGTGCAGGCATTTTTTGCTCCCAGCTCATATGGAGAAATCTGCGCATCCCCTTTCAGGATATCTTCCCGGATCTGTTTGATTTTCTTTTTCACATACTGATCAAGAATCCAAAACTGCTGGTTGTCAGCCACTGAAGAACCTTTTTTAATTCCGCCATCCTTTTTGTAGGACACAGGAATAGACACCAGACTTTTATCGATCTTCTGGGCGATCTCAGGGTCTTTCTGAACCAATCCGTTCATTTTCAGGCTTTTCAGTATTTCCTCATTAACTGATTCCATATCTGTTTCTATTTTCTCCTGGATCATAGGATCTTTCACATTGTAATAAAAGATTCCTGCTGGAACGATCTCCTTGTCCGGATACTTCCGTCTTTCTACTGATAAGGCTGCATCCATATATACAAGCAGCTGAAGCTGCAGACCATGGTACAAAGCCACCAGGTCAAAGGTAGTATTTCCTGTCTTATAGTCAATCACCTTCACATATACCTTGTCCTGCTCTTCCAAAATATCTACTCTATCAATCCTGCCGCCCTGGAAAACAACCTCAAACCCCTCCGGAACAAATTCTCCGTTCTTCAGCTGGTTCTGCAGTGCCCATAATGTTCTGTGTAAAAGCCTTCTGGTACGCTGGATCATATACTCATTTCTTGCACTGCTTTTTAAAATAGTATTTCCATAATCTGCTGTTACTTTTTCCAGGCATTGATCTGCAATCTGCCTTTGCTGTTCCTGGCTAAGATCAGCCCACAAAAGCCCCTGCCTTCTTAACTCTTTTGAAAATTCCTCCAAGGCTTTATGTATCACATTCCCCATATCCATAGCCTTAAATTCGTACTCTGCCCGCTCTGAAAGACGCAGCCCATACTGAAGAAAATGTGCAAAAGCACAGGCGGCAAACCGTTCCAACCGTGTTGCACTGTAAGGAGACACCTCTCCATACAGCACTTTCGCCACACTTGCGCCGATCATATCCTTAGGACAGATACTTAAAAAAGCTTCCACAAGCTTCCGTGTCATCGCCTTATATCCGGGGCTTCTTAAAAGCCAGCCAAACACTTCACCAAAAAGGGGATCTTCTGCCGTATATGCACCTTCCGAAAGACCTTTCAAAAAAGCATCCACACCATCTCCCGGGATCTCCAGATCCTCAAGAGTATAATTACCGTCCTCTATACGGCTGATCTTTAACGCCGGAAACAATCCTGTCACTGTATGGATCAGGTAAGCAGGGCTAATAGCCTCACCTTTGCTGTTAGAACTGCTAAAGGAAAGACACAGCAGCTTTTCTGGCTTTGTAAGATTCAGGTACAAATAGAATCTTTGCATGTTCATAAGCTCTTTTGGACCTGGTGCCAGTTCCACTCCTTCCTCTGCAAAAAAATCCCGGTCCATTTCATTCAGGATTCCTCCGGTATCTGCTGCTTTAGGAATATTTCCCTCATTCACTCCCACGAAAAACAATGCCTTGATCTTTTTCAATCTGGTTCTTTCCATATCTCCTACAAGAACCTGATCCATACTTGGCGGAATCAAGGCCACCTTTGCCTTAGACAGACCGGTTTCCAGAAGCTGACGAAATTCCTGGACTGTAACCAGTTCATCCCCAAGGATCTCAACCATACGATCCAAAAGATCCATAACAATACCGTAAATCTGTCCGTATTCTTTTTCCATGGCAGCATCTCCCACAGACTTAAAATACAATTCCTGCTTTTTAAGTTTTTCCTGGATCTGACCTTTTACAATAAAATCATACAAACCGCGGCAATACTGCTCTATCTTTTTTCTGCCCTTTCCAAAGATTTCTGCAAAGTCATATACTTCCTCCACAAATCTGGCACGGCTTTCATTAATCTTCAGAATATCTTCAGCATCCATTCCCCTGTAAATCCTGGTCCAGTGCTCCTGCCATCTGTTTAATCCACGTATCCCCAGGGCGATCACATAATTCTCCAAATAATCTGTCTCTTCTCTTGTAAGTCTGGACATACCGCATCTTAAATATCGAAAAACTCCTTCGTAAGAAAATCCAGTAAACACCATCTCCACTGCTGCCCGGATATATTCAACAAAAGGATTCATCAGCACTGTATGTTTTTCATCTACAAAATATGGGATTCCAGCCCGCTCAAACACCTGAGATGCAATATTACCGTATTCTTCCAGATTTCCTGTAATTACTGCAATCTCTCCATATTTCATCCCCTGTGTACGCACAAGTCTGCGGATCCTTCTGGCTGCCTCTTCCAGTTCTTTTTCCGGAGTACCTGCCGTATAGATCTGTATTTCTTCCTGTGGATCCTCATATTTCTTTCTGCTGTAACGGAATATATGTTTTTCCAGGAATTTGAGGGCCGGTGCCTGTGAAAAACGGGATTTTTCATCAGTAGTAAGACATACCGGCTCCTCCAGATCCCTGGTAAGTGCTGACAAGATATGGATCATCTGACGGCTCATATAAAAAAGCTGGTGAGGTTTTCCCTTGGCAAATACATCCCCGCTTCCATCCATAGTCACTGTAACCATCACTTTTTGACACACTGCAAGCAGTTCCCGGATCACCTTGACCTGAATCGGAGTAAAACCTGTAAATCCATCCAGGACTATCACACTGTCTTTCAGCTTTTCAGACAGTGGAACTGCAGGCAGTAATGCATCCAGGATCTCTTCCCCTGTAATATAATGTCCTTCCAGATATTCCTTAAACCCTTTATAAAGTACCTGTATATCCTGAAGTTTCATATGAAGAAGGGGCTGTTGCTCCGCTCTATTCACCATATCCTCCAGATCACTGTCCCCAATATCGTACAGTAAAAATTCAGAGATCAAGGACTTCACCTCATCAAGACATCCTGGTCTTTTCATCTGACCGCCCAAATAAGGAAGCTGTCCTTTATGCATTTGTACTACCTTTTGCAGAACCATGCTTTTCCCGGTATCCTCCAAAAGCTTTCCCATATTTCCACCGGTTTCCTGAATGATCCTGTATGCAAGTCTCTGAAAGCTAAGTACATCTATATTTAAGATTCCCCGTCCCGGATGCATTTCCACCAGTGTTTTCTGGGTCTGCATGGTAAACTGCTCCGGCACGATCACATAGTATTGCCGTTTTGGATATTTCATAGATTCCTGAATCACATGACCATATGCATAACAGGATTTTCCGGCTCCTGAACTGCCGATTACAAATTGAAGGGACATATGGACTCCTTTCCTATAAACAATCTTAAGATCGTACCCCGCACTGGGACAGGCACGGTAAAGAACTGATTTTTAAACACCGTATCATTATTGAGGACTTTTTCCCCAACATCATTTCATAATCATATCATAAATCCAAAGGTTTGATAATAGGATATAGAAAAACAGACCGGGAGGCGCATGCCATGAGTTCCAAAACAAAGATCATTGTTTTACATATGAAAGAAGTGGTTTATACCATTCTTTTTCTGATCCTTGCCATTCTTTTCGGTGTTCTGCTCTTCTTTATGTTTGGCTCCGGAAAAAACCAGGCTCAATCCGGAAAAGCTTCCAAATATACTCCTGGAATCTATCGCTCTTCCATTTCACTGAACGGAAATACCTTTGACATGGAAGTAAGCCTGGACGCTGACAGGATTGCTTCCATTGATCTGGTAAACTTAAGCGAAAGCACAAAAGCCGCATTTCCTCTGATGAAACCTGCCCTGGAATCCCTGGCCGCGCAGATCTATCAGTCTCAATCCCTGGAGAATATTACCTATCCGGATGATCAGAAATATACCAGTCAGTTGCTCCTATCATCCATAAAAAGTGCCATAGAAAAAGGGACTGTGTACTAAGCAGTCCCTGATCCAGTATTCTATTCTTCCAGCTCTGCCATCCATATGGCAGCACTTGCATCACTTGGCATACGCAGATCCCCTCTTGGAGACAAGGCAACGCTTCCCACCTTTGGTCCATCCGGCAGGCAGGAACGTTTAAACTGCTGTGCAAAAAATCTCCGATAAAAAATCTTCAGCCACTTCATAATGGTTTCCTTGTCATAAATGCCATCAAAGGTTCTGCATGCGATCCGGTAGATCTTATCCGGCTGATATCCGGCACGCAGCATATAATATAAGAAAAAGTCATGAAGCTCATAAGGTCCTACCAGGTCTTCTGTCTTTTGTGCGATCTTCCCGTCTTTTGGAGGCAAAAGCTCCGGGCTTACCGGTGTATCCAATATATCCAGAAGTACTTTGGAAAGCTCTTCATCCTCACATGTATCTGCATAATATCTTACCAGATGACGTACAAGGGTCTTTGGTACAGAGGTATTCACCCCATACATGGACATATGATCTCCATTATAGGTGGCCCACCCTAGGGCCAGCTCTGAAAGGTCACCTGTACCAACCAGAATCGCGCCCTCCTGATTGGCCATATCCATCAGAATCTGTGTACGCTCCCTTGCCTGAGAGTTCTCATAAGTTACATCATGTACCTCAGGATCGTGTCCAATATCCCTGAAATGAATATTTACCGCATCCCGTATATTAATCTCCGTCAGCGAAGCACCTATACGCTTGCTGAGTGTACATGCATTCTGGTATGTCCTGTCTGTAGTCCCAAAACATGGCATAGTCACACAATGTATCTGCTCTCTTGGTGCCTTCATCCTGTCAAATGCCCTGGCCATTACCAAAAGGGCAAGTGTGGAATCCAGTCCTCCGGACAGCCCAACCATTGCACGCTGGCTGTGTACATGATCCAATCTTTTTTTCAATCCCATAGCCTGTATATTCAGAATTTCTTCACACCGCAAATCCCTTTCTTCTTTTTTTCCAGGAACAAAGGGAGTTGCCGGGAATACACGGGTCAGCTTTGTCTTTTCTTTCTTAACATGGAAAGGAATCCTCTCATAACCACTGCCATCTGTTCCCGGGAAGGTGGACATCCTTCTTCTCTCGTCTGCCAGACGGTACACATCGATCTCTCCGAAAACCACAGAATTATGGAATCTTCTGCCCTCTGCCAGCAGTACTCCGTTCTCAGCGATCATATTCTGTCCACCGAAAACCAGATCCTGAGAGGATTCCCCCTCACCTGCAGTAGCATAAACGTATCCGCAGATCAGCCTTGCAGACTGTCCGGTTACAAGGGATCTTCTGTAAGCATCCTTCCCTACCATCTCATCACTGGCAGAAAGGTTCACGATCACATGAGCACCTGCCTGTGCATGAGATACACTTGGTGGCTGTGGAACCCAAAGGTCCTCACAAATCTCTGCTGCTACTGTCAGTTCTTCACACTCATCACACACAAACAGCAGATCTGTACCAAATGGAATCTCAACGCCGTCTACCTCATGAGTGTCCATACAGTCACTGCCTGAAGTGAAATGGCGCTGCTCGTAGAATTCATTATAATTAGGTATACAGGTTTTTGGGATAAAGCCCAGGATCTCACCATGATTCAGCACAGCTGCCACATTATACAGCTTGCCTGCATGACGCATAGGCAGCCCGAGAAAAATAAGCGCATCCACTTGCTGAGTAGCCACTGCCAGCTTTTTCAAAGTATGCCATGCACTGTCCAAAAGCTGACGCTGTAAAAACAGATCCTGACAGGTGTAGCCTGTAATACAAAGTTCCGGAAGCACCATGATCTTTGCATGTTCTTTCTCCATCTTGTGGATCACTTTCAGGATGGCATTTCTGTTGGCTTCGCAGTCAGCCACTGTGATCTCTGGTGTACCGGCTGCTGCTTTTATAAATCCATGCTTCACTTCTTACACCTCCGAAGGATCTCCTTTAATTCTTCCACATGAAACACATAGTTGGTATTACAGAAATGGCAGTTCAGTTCTACATCCTTTCCTTCCTGGATCATTTCATTTAATTCTTTTCTGCCAATACTGATCAACGCCTTCTCCACCCTGCTTTTACTGCAGTTACAATAAAATCTGGTTGGAAGGGTATCGTTGATCTCAATATCAAATCCATCAAGAACCACATTCAACAAACTTTCCGGTGTATGCCCTTCCTCCAGAAGGCTTGTGACAGATGAGATCTTGCTGATGTTCTCTTCCAGCTTTGCAATAACGCTTTCCTCTGCAAAAGGCATTAGCTGTACAATAAATCCGCCTGCCTGGCGGACAGTATTGTTCTTATTCATCAGAACACCCAGTCCTACTGCTGATGGCACCTGTTCGCTGGTTGCAAAATAATAGGTCAGGTCTTCTGCAATCTCACCTGTCTGTAGAGTAACCTGTCCCACATACGGCTCTTTCAGGCCCATATCCTTGATCACGCTGATATATCCTGCTCCTACGGCACCAGATACATCCAGCTTGCCTTTACTGTTAGCCGGAAGGATCACATCCGGATTGCCCACATAGCCTTTTACATTGCCCTGGGAATCTGCAGTGACTGTAATTCCCTGGATCGGACCGTCTCCCTTCACCTGAAGAGTCAGGATATCCTTTTCCCCTTTCATCATGGCTCCCATCATAGCTCCGCCTGTAAGAAGCCTTCCCAGTGCAGCGGTTGCCACCGGACTGGTATTATGGTCTTTTCTTGCTGTTTCCACAGTATCTGTTGTAACTGCTGCAAAGGCACGGATCTGTCTGTTCGCTGCAACAGCTCTGATAATATAATCGCTCATTCTTCTCTCCTGTTTATCCGTTTAATCATAAAATAAGTGTTTTCACCACATTATTTTATTTCCCATATTCTTTTGCAATAAAGGTAAGACGTCCGCTGTCAGCCCTGGGTGCTTCTCTGGTATAAGCATCATAAACTGCCAGCAGTTTAAGACCAGAGCTTTGCAGAAGAGTCTTGATCTGTTCCAGCGGATAGGCTCTCTGATAATGAACCTCCTCCACTTTCTCATACCTGCCATCTGTATCCGGCAGGAAAAGTGTGAGTGCATACTCATTGATCCCGCTTTCCTCATCGTAAGTATTCTCCCATATGAAACTGCCTTCCTCACGATTCTCCGCAATGGTGGAATCCCCGATCATCTCCTGATACTTATACACTGTATTCATATCAAAAATAAAAAGTCCGCCCGGATCCAGATAATTATTTACCAGTTCAAAAACATGCTCCAGATCCTGCTCCTCAGTAAGATAATTCAGACTGTCACATACGCTGATCACAGCCCGCACTGTACCATAAAGTTCAAACTCCTGCATGTCCTGCAAAAGATACAGGATATCATGGCCTGAAGTCTCTCTTTTCTGCATGGCCTCTGCCAGCATCTCCTCTGAATTATCCACACCGATCATATCATAACCGGAGGCAGCTAACAGTTCTGTCATAGTACCTGTACCACAGCCCAGTTCCAGTATCAGGCCGTCACTGATCCCATATTCTCTAAGTGTGTCATTAAGATAACCGGCCCAGCTATCATAATCCACATTATCCTGAAAAATATCATATACCCTGGCAAACTCGCCATATGCTTCCATTGTATCCATTCTTTTCCCCACGTATAACAAACAGCAGACAACCGGTTGTAAATCGGCTGTCTGCCTTTGGTTTCTTCCTGAAGTATTACCGGAAATCCTTTATTCTACCGGCATATAATATACATCTGCACCTTCGCCGTGCCAGTAATAATCCACATCATTCTGATCATAAACATCCTCATTATTGGCAAAACGGTAAGTATTGCCCTGGGAATCTACCCAGTTACCGCTGCCGTCCGGGGTGATCACAAGCGGATGTCCATCAGAGTTACGGTAGATGGTTCTTGTCTGATTGGTATCGGTGAGCTGCTCCTGTGTAAATCCTCCGGAATTACCGGTAGTGGAGCTGGCCTGTCCGTCTGTACCTGTAGCAGAATCACCGGATGCTGTGCCATCTGTTGTCTGTGTACCGTCTGCAGTGCCGTCAGCAGTAGTATCTGCAACAGCAAGTGTACTGGATGCGCCAATGATCTGGAAAGAATCAACAGCCGTCTGGATCCCTGTCAGGGACGCATCATTCACTACCGAGCCTGTAATGCTGTAGTACTCGCTCTCATTGGCATATACCTTCTTCACAGCATAAGCATATCCGCCGCTCTTCTCTGTATTCAGATACTTCACAGTGTAAGAATAAACGCCTACTCCATTCACATTTGTGCTGTTGTAATTCTGGATCTCAAAATCTGTACCCTGCTCCAGGTCAGAAGCCTGCTCAAGTGCAGCTGCCAGATCCTGGGTATTGGGGATCATAGCTGAAGACATATCCTCTTCCCCTGCTCCATGAAGAACAAGGATCTTACCCTGCTCAGGTGACTCAAAGCTGATCATATCCTCTGCATCTGACTTATTCGCCCAGGTAGCGTCCGGAAGCTTAATCGTCACTGCTCCATCACTGGAAGTATAAGTAGTATCCTGTACATCCGGTGCAATCGTAGGCTCTGGTGTAGGCTCCTGGGTGGGCTCCGGTGTAGGAGTCTCATCCACGATCACCTGCTCTGCCGGATCATCTCCGCCAAAGCATCCTGTGGCCAGTCCTGAAAGTGCTGCTGTTATAGTTAAGAGAACTAAAAATCTTTTATTCTTCATAATTACCTCCTTATTTATCTTACAAAAATCCCTCATTCGATATTTTACAATTGTATTACAAATATGTCAATATTTTTCACAGTGCAGATTCTTAAATTCCTGTAAACTTTTGAAAAACACAGTGTAACTATTCAGTGCCCTCACAGTCAGAAATCAAAATGCTTTCCAGAAACAGTTAAAACACTATACATATATAACTCATGAAGAGCCCTTGTAGCTGCAATATATCTCCCCTGTTTTGCAAGCGCACTTTGGTCTTTTTCAGGAAATATTACAAATACCTGGTCGAATTCCAGTCCCTTTGCCAGATAAAAGGTAGTAACTGTAATTCCCTTTTTAAATCTGGAACTGTTCCTGTGCAGATAATTGAACCGATTCTTTGTATCAAAACCTGTTTCTTCCAACATCTCTTTAAGCAAAGCTGCTCCCAGGTCTGCTTCCTTCTCTGTGCGGAAGATCACCGCTGCTGTTTCAAACTCATCCTCTCCCAGCTTGATATAGTCCAGTATTTCTTTCACTGCTGCCTGTATATCCTCAAACTGCTGTTCCTGTACAGGCTTTCCATGACGCTGAAGTAGTTCCATATCCGAAATCCCTGCCAGCTTATTAGCATAAGCCGCAATCTCCACTGTATTTCGATAGCTTTTATTCATCTGGATCCTGCGGATATCCCTTCCAAAGATCCCAGGCAGGAAAGTAAACACATCCTGTTGTTTTTCCTCCATTGTTTGTGCCTTGTCTCCAAGAATGGTCATCCTGCAGGAAAACATATTTTTTAGGATCAGATACTGCATTCTTGAATAGTCCTGCATCTCATCTACCACCAAATGCTTGATCGTACTATTTTCCTGCTGCCCCCATAAACGGTATTTCAGATAAAGCACAGGATATACATCTTCATATAGAAGCTTTCTCTTTTCAAGAGGAACCCTGGTAAGAGCCGGATATCCGCTGCTTTCCAGGAAACGACTGTACAATACATACAGATCCCTTGTTTCATACAGGGAATAAAAATCCTCCCTGATCAGCTCCCTCTCTTCATCTGGCAGATCCCTGTCCCTTAATGTTTCCACTTCATCAATAAAATAATCACACACTGCATCCATTCTGGCAAGCAATGGAATATCCATAAATTTGAAGTAAAACAGATCAATGATCTCTGCTTCTGTCTTTGTATAGCCTTTATAACGGATATCCCTGAAATCCATCAGCTCATCTTCCAGTTCTGTAATAAACCGTTCCAGCTGGTTCAGAAATCCTTCGGACTGCTTCTCCTGATAAAATGTAACAGCCTTTGGATGGTTCAGGCTTCTCTCGATCTGGTCATAACGGTCTTCACAGTCAGCTGCTGTATCCTGAAGCTGCCGATAAGCAAACAGGTCAAAGCTCATTTCTTTTATATTTTCTTCCCCTAGTTCCGGCAGAATATGGGAAATATAATCTGAGAAAACCCCATTGGGAGACAATACCAGGATATTGGATGATTTCAGATTCTGCCTGTCATGATAAAGAAGATAAGCAATCCTGTGAAGCGCAATGGATGTTTTACCTGATCCTGCTGCCCCCTGGATCACCATGATCCGGTCTTTCGTGTTACGGATAATCGCATTCTGCTCCTTCTGAATCGTGCTTACAATATTCTTCAGTGCTACAGAGCCATTACTTCCTAGCTCTGCCATCAGAATCTCATCATCCACCTTGATGTCACTTTCAAACTGATAGACCATCTTCCCCCTGCGGATCTTGTACTGCCATTTGGAAAGGATCTCACCCTGGATCCTGCCAAGCGGTGCTTCATAAAAAGCCGGTCCTTTATCATAATCATAAAAAAGTCCGCATACAGGTGCACGCCAGTCATAGACCAGGGGCACACCTCCAGCCTTTTCTGCAAAATTGCCAATACCAACATAAAAGCTTTCCGGCTCATCTTCTCCCTCAAAAATGAAATCTACTCTTCCAAAAAAGGGAGAATCCAGCATTTTCCGAAACCGGCTTTTTAGATGGAGTTGTTGCTCATTGGCACTGATTTGATGAAACAACGCCTGCTGATTGTCAAAATTTTCATATCCATACTGGTCCATTTCTGTGTAATTTTCCCAGTAATATTCATGCATACCGTCTATTTCTTTCTGGCCTTCTGCAATGCTTTGGGATATCTCTGCAATCCTCTGATGCAGCTTATCCAATACATAGGCCAGATATTGGATCCCATCTTTATTGTCTGTCATTCTAAAAGCTCCCTTTTTGTCATCCCCTTCCAGAGAGGTTCTTATTATTATACCCTATAGCCTTTAAAAAGTACACAAAAAGAAGCAGTCCACCCCAAACAAACTGAGATGAAAACTGCTTCTAAAAAATGCTTATCTGTAACTGTACCCTGATTATTTATGCTGTCTGCGTTTTTTCAAACTGGCTGTTATAAAGCTGTGCGTAAAATCCTCCCTTTGCCAACAGTTCCTCATGAGATCCCTGTTCAATAATATCTCCATCCTTCATAACCAGAATCATATCTGCATCCTTGATCGTAGAAAGACGATGGGCGATCACAAAACTTGTTCTTCCCTTCATCAGATTGTCCATTGCCTTCTGGATCTGCATCTCAGTTCTGGTATCAACAGACGAGGTAGCCTCGTCCAGGATCAGGATCTTGTTGTCTGCCAAAATAGCTCTGGCAATAGTCAAAAGCTGCTTCTGACCCTGGGAAATATTACTTGTCTCCTCGTCCAGCACCATATTATAGCCGCCAGGCTGCTGCATAATGAAGTGATGGATATGAGCTGCCTTTGCTGCTGCGATCACCTCTTCGTCTGTAGCATCCAGTCGTCCGTACCGGATATTCTCCATGATCGTTCCGGAGAACAGCCAGGTATCCTGCAGAACCATACCAAACATTTCTCTTAACTGACTTCTGTTAAAATCCCGGATATCATGTCCATCTACACAGATGGAGCCTTTATTTACATCATAGAACCGCATCAGCAGCTTCACCATAGTGGTCTTACCTGCACCTGTAGGTCCTACAATTGCGATCTTCTGCCCATTTTTCACATCTGCTGAAAAATCATGGACAATGATCTTATCCGGATTGTAGCCAAACTCAACATGCTGGAACTGCACATTGCCGGAAAGTCCTGTAATATCCACAGCATTCTCTTTGCCCTGCTCTTCCTCAGGCTCATCCAGAAATTCAAAAACTCTTTCAGACGCAGCAGCAGAAGACTGAAGCAGATTTGTTACCTGTGCGATCTGCTGGATAGGCTGTGTAAAATTACGGATATACTGGAAGAAGGACTGGATATCTCCAACCTCAATACTTCCTTTGATCACAAACACACCGCCTAACAAAGCAACCATTACATATCCCAAATTTCCGATAAACTGCATAATAGGCATCATCATGCCTGAGAAAAACTGGGATTTCCATGCAGACTCGTAAAGCTTCTGGTTATCTTTTTCAAAAACATTCAGTACATCCTGTTCCTTATTAAACACCTTCACCACATTGTGTCCACCGTAGTTTTCCTCAATCTGGCCATTTACTTCACCCAGATATTTCTGCTGATCACGGAAATATTTCTGCGACCGCTTCATTACCCCATTAATGATCAGCATGGACACTGGCAGGATTAAAAGGGCTGTCAGCGTCATCGGCACATTAATAGAAAGCATCATTATAAATACTCCGATCAATGTGGTAATAGAGGTGATCAGCTGGGTAATACTTTGGTTCAGACTCATCTGCAGGGTATCCACATCATTTGTTACCCTGGAAAGAATCTCTCCGTTTGTCCGGCTTTCAAAATAATTTAAAGGCAGACGATTGATCTTTTTGGAAATGTCCTTACGCAGACTATACGTAACATCATTGGAAATCCCTGTCATTACAAACCCCTGAATAAGGGAAAAACATGCACTTGCCACATATAAGGCCAGCGTAAATAAAAGAATCTGACCAATTTTTGAAAAATCAATGCCACCAGATCCGTTTACCTTTCTTACCAGTCCATTGAAAAGCTCTGTGGTCGCTTTTCCAAGGATCTTTGGCCCAACAATATTAAATATAGTTCCTGCAATAGCAAACAGAAACATCAGTCCAAAACGGAATTTATATTTACCCATGTACTGGAACAGACGACTCATGGCTCCTTTAAAGTCCTTAGCCTTCTCAACAGAACGCATACCATGCCCGCCTCCCATAGGTCTTCTGCTTCTCTCACTCATGCTAATTCCTCCTCTGACAACTGAGACATTGCGATCTGACGGTAAACCTCACAGTTCTTCATCAGTTCCTTATGTGTTCCGATACCGGCCATATGTCCTTCATCCAGTACAATGATCTGATCCGCGTTCAAGATAGTACTAATTCGCTGTGCAACAATAATAGTTGTTGCATCTTTGGTACTCTCCTTTAATGCTTTTCTCAGATTACTGTCCGTTTTAAAGTCCAGTGCAGAAAAGCTGTCATCAAAAATAAAAATCTCCGGCTTCTTGGCAATCGCTCTTGCAATGGACAAACGCTGTTTCTGGCCTCCAGATACGTTGGTACCGCCCTGTGCGATCGGTGAGTTGTACTTTTCGGGTTTTGTATCAATAAACTCTGTGGCCTGGGCGATCTGTGCTGCCTGCTGTACTTCTTCAGAAGAAATGTCTTCTTTTCCGTAGCGGATATTGGAATCAATAGTTCCTGAGAACAGGACTCCTTTCTGAGGTACGTATCCAAGGCATTCCCTTAACTGGTGCTGTGTCATTTTACGCACATCCACACCATCCACCTTTACAGTTCCCTGCGTTGCATCATAAAATCTTGGAATCAGATTGACCAGTGTACTCTTGCCACTTCCTGTACTTCCGATCACAGCCACTGTCTGGCCTTTCTTAGCAGTAAAGCTGATATCATTCAACACATTTTCTCCTGCTTCCGGATACGCAAAGCTTACATGGTCAAATTCAACTGTTCCACGTAAACTATCCTGTGGGGCTTCCGGAGATACCGGATCTTCAATACTTCCTTCTGTTTCCAGAACCTGATTGATCCTGACAGCAGCCACATTGGCACGGGGAATCATAATGGACATGGCAGTGATCAACAGGAAGGACATAATGATCTGCATAGCATACTGGATAAATGCCATTACATTTCCTACCTGCATACTTCCGTTATCTACAGCATGTGCTCCGAAATAAATGATCATAACGGATACACCGTTCATGATCAGCATCATTACAGGCATCATAAAAGTCATACACCTGTTGACAAACAGGTTTGTTTTCGTCAGTTCTTCATTGGCAGTTTCAAAACGGTCTTCCTCGAATTTTTCCCTGCTGAATGCCCGGATCACAGGAATACCGGTAAGAATCTCCCTTGTAACCAGATTCAAACGGTCGATCAGAATCTGCAGCTTTGTAAATTTTGGCATTGCGATCTTAAACAGCACCAGGATCACAAGAAGGATCAGTGCAACAGCAACACCCAGGATCCAGGTCATGGATGCATCAGTATTCAGTACCTTGATCACACCTCCGATCCCCAGTATAGGGGCATACAGAAGAATACGGAAGGTCATAGTCATAACCTGCTGTACCTGCTGCACATCATTGGTACTTCTGGTGATCAAGGATGCAGTTGAAAACTTATGATATTCGTTGCTGGAAAATCCTATAACCTTACTGTAAATATCTCCCCGCAGATCATGGCCCATCCTTGCTGCTACTTTTGAAGAAAGAAATGTCACTGTCACTGCTGCCAGCATGATCACCAGAGCCATTAACACCATCTGTGCTCCTGAACGGATGATATAATCCATCTGAAACTTATCCAGATCTTCTCCTAACTCTGTGTATTCTTTCTTAACTGCAAGTACAGCACTTTGGCTTACAATAGACTCCGGCATATCCTCCAGTTTTTCATTCATCTCCTGAAGAATCTGAGTTTTCATCTCCTCTGGCATAGCTCTCAGCGCCTGCACCGGATCTGTCCCTTCCTGAAGACCCATGTTCTCTGTCATCGCTTTGCTTTCATCACTGCCAGAACACATTCCATAATACAGCATCATTGGCTTTTCCAGAAGATGATCCAGGTTTTCTCTTTCATCTTTGGAAATGCCATCCTTCAACACATAAATGTCTTTGTCTTCTTCATAATACTTTTCCACCTGTTTCATATCATCATCATCCATAAACACAGATAGTGCTTTCATGGTAGATGTGCGCATCTTCTGTGGAACATTGTCTTCAATGCCTCCCTGCTGGATCCCTACATTAATGATCCTGGATGTGTAATCCGGAAGTGATAAATCACAGTATGCCTGCAGAAACAAAAGTCCCATGATCAGGACTATATACCCTGCTGACTTTTTCAGATATCTCATCAGTTTAACCATTGCGTGTCTCCTTTATATCTCTATTTGTAACTGTTCTGTAACCTCACAAGACTACCTGTTGAATAGTTACCTTTACTTTACAACTACATGCTTCTCCGACAAAGGACATCCTTCTTCAACTATTCCCGGCATTGTATTAATATTTTCCAGCAGCTGATTAAAAAAACGCCTCATCAGGCACAACTCAGTCTCGGAAAAATTTCTGAACAGATATTTCTCTGTCTCATGCATGGTGGCAAGCCCTTTCTGGATTACTTCATTGCCCTTGTCTGTCAGACGGATCCTGGTAATACGCTTGTCATGTTCATCCTGCTTCCTGCATACCATTCCCATCTTTTCCAGCCTTTGAATGCTGACCGTCACTGTAGGCGGCTTCACGCCCAAAATCTGAGCAATCTCTTTCTGGCTATATTCTTCATTTTTCCCCAGAATGGCAAGAATGGGGATCTGACTTGGATGAATCTCCAGTTCCTTCATCTTGCTGAAACACTTTCCCATATATCTCCTGTTTATTTCCAAAAACAAAGCCTGCATACTTTTTTGCCGGTCCTGTTTTTCTTCTCCCTCCAACACCTATTCACCTCCTGTTTCGTTTCATAAAATCAACCTCTCAAAAGTACCTCCTGCTGTTTTGCTTTTATTTTCCAGCCATCACCATTATTATTCATTTAGTCGGCTAAGTATATAAAATATACTTATGTTTGCGAGAATGCAAGTATTTTTTTCAGTTTTATAAAAATTTAATATTTGTTCGACTAACTATTTTCTCATGAATTATAGAAATACTACAACGTAATTTTCTGTTGCATATACAAAAAAAGAGGATGCCTGATCAGAGCGTATCAAATAATACCTCTGAAGCATCCTCTTTCTTATGCCTGATAATGATCAGATAAACTGATTGGTGTCTGAATCATAATGATAATCAATCTGATCCAGCTGGCTGATCAGATCCTTTTTCTTGATCCCCCTGCAGGTGCACAATGCCTCCAGGGACTCATAATAATCCCGCAACTGGGTATTCACATAACTTAGCAATATTACCGGATCCTTTGGTATCATGCATGGAATCTCCTTTTCTGCCTGTTACAGCATCATTTTCTGTCATCAGGAGCGCCCTGCACTCTGACAACAAACTCTCCATTCTCCACATCCAGCACAAGGGTATCACCTGTATGCACATCTCCGGAAAGGATCTTCTTTGCAGCCAGCGTTTCCACATAATTCTGCAGATAACGCTTCAGCGGTCTTGCACCGTATACAGGATCATAACCATTTTCGATCACATTTTCCTTTGCTGCCTCAGTCAGAGTCAGGGAAAGTTCCTGGTCAGAAAGACGTTTATCAAGGTCTTTTACCATCAGGTCTACTATGTTACCAATGTTTGCTTTTGTCAAGGGCTTAAACATAATTATTTCATCCAGACGGTTCAGAAACTCCGGACGGAAATGTGCCCGCAGGTCATCCATAACCTGTGTCTGAGCCTCTGGTCTGATCTGACCATTCTCATCAATACCATCCAGCAGATAAGGAGAACCGATATTCGATGTCATGATCAGGATCGTATTCTTGAAGTCCACTGTTCTTCCTTGAGAATCTGTGATACGCCCATCATCCAGCACCTGGAGCAGTACATTAAATACATCCGGATGTGCTTTTTCTATCTCATCAAACAGTACAACACTATATGGTTTTCTTCTCACAGCCTCTGTAAGCTGGCCCCCCTCTTCATAACCAACATATCCCGGAGGCGCTCCGATCAGTCTGGATACAGAATACTTCTCCATATATTCACTCATATCAATACGAACCATATTCTGCTCATCATCAAACAGCGTCTGAGCAAGTGTTTTGGCAAGTTCTGTCTTACCTACACCGGTAGGTCCGAGGAAAAGGAAGGAACCAATAGGCTTTGTAGGATCCTTGATCCCTGCCTTAGACCTGAGAATGGCATCGGTTACTCGGCGCACTCCTTCGTCCTGGCCCACCACACGTTTGTGCAGTTCATCTTCCAGGGTAAGAAGCTTAGCACGCTCTCCTTCTGTCAATCTTGCAACCGGTATCCCTGTCCATCTGGAAATAATCCTTGCAATCTCATCATCTGTAACAGCTTCATGAACAAGACGTCTGTCTCCTTCTTTAACGTCACGTTCCTCGATTTCCAGCTGCTGCTGAAGTCTTGGAAGCTCTCCATACTGAAGCTGTGCAGCCTTTTCCAAGTCATAACTCTGTTTTGCTTTCTGGATCTGTTTATTCACATCTTCAATCTGCTCACGCAGCTTCTGAAGCTTTTCCACAGACTTTTTCTCATTATCCCACTGAGCTTTCTGGGTATTAAATACATCCCTCAGATCTGCAAGCTCTTTCTGCAGGTCAGCAAGACGCTCCTGGCTTAAGTTATCCGTCTCTTTTTTCAGGGCTGACTCCTCAATCTCCAATTGCATAATCTTTCTGCGCTGCTCATCCAGCTCAGTAGGCATAGAATCCAATTCCGTCTTAATAAGTGCACAGGCTTCATCTACCAAGTCGATAGCCTTATCTGGAAGAAAACGATCCGTAATATATCTATGTGAAAGAGTTGCCGCTGCTACCAGGGCGCTATCTGTAATCTTAACTCCATGGAAAACCTCATACCGTTCCTTCAGTCCACGAAGAATAGAAATGGTATCTTCTACTGTAGGTTCATCTACCATAACTGGCTGGAAACGACGTTCCAGTGCAGCATCCTTCTCAATATACTGGCGATATTCATCCAAAGTGGTAGCGCCGATGCAATGAAGTTCTCCTCTTGCCAGCATAGGCTTTAACATATTACTGGCATCCATGGCTCCATCTGTCTTACCTGCTCCAACGATCAGGTGCAATTCATCAATAAACAGGATGATCCTGCCTTCGCTTTTCCTTACTTCTTCAAGAACAGCTTTCAGTCTTTCCTCAAATTCGCCTCTGTACTTGGCTCCTGCTACCAAAGCACCCATATCCAGGGAAAAAATCTTCTTTTCCTTCAGACCTTCCGGTACATCCCCTGCAACGATCCTCTGTGCAAGTCCCTCTACAACTGCAGTTTTACCTACACCAGGCTCACCAATAAGAACCGGGTTGTTCTTAGTCTTACGGGACAGGATCCGTACCACATTACGGATCTCTCCATCACGGCCGATCACCGGATCCAGTTTTTGATTTCTGGCCTTTTCCACCAGATCCTCGCCATATTTGGCAAGTGTATCATAAGTAGCCTCCGGATTGTCGCTGACCACTCTTTGATTTCCTCTTACAGTAGACAAAGCCTGCAAAAACCTTTCTCGTGTAATTCCAAATTCCTTCCAGATCTTTGTCATGCTTGGACTTGGATACTTTAACAGGGATAAAAACAGATGTTCCACGGATACATATTCATCCCCCATGGACTTGGCTTCATCCTCTGCATTTACCAGTGCTTTGTTCAGATACTGTCCAAAACGCAGTTCGCCGCCGGATACTTTTACTTTCTCGTCCAGTGCTTTTTCAACTGTATTAATAAAATAATCTTTATTGATATCCATCTTCTCGATCAGCTTCAGAATCAGGCTGTCTTCCTGCTTCAGAAGGGAATACAGCAGATGCTCCTGTTCAATCTCCTGATTGCCGTAAGAATAGGCAACCTTTTCCAGATTCTGCACTGCCTCAATGGACTTCTGTGTGAATTTACTGATGTTCATATACGTTCCTCCTCTCCGAATCCTTTTATATGGAAAAACTGCCGACAGACAGCCTCCTTCTAGAAGCTGTCCATCGGCATTTCATAATACGATCATCCTTCAATGGAAATATAACGTTTCTCTTCCACTTCCGGCTTAGCCTGTTTCTTTGGAAGTGTAAGCTTTAAGATCCCATGCTTGAATTCAGCTTTGATCTGCTCATTCTCAATATCCTCACCAATATAGAAGCTTCTCTGGCAAGCACCAGTATAACGTTCTCTGTGGATATAACGCCCGCTTTCTTTCTCCTTGGAATCCTGCTCCAGAGCCTTTGAAGCACTGATTGTCAGATATCCGTTTTTCTCTTCTACTTTGATCTCATCCTTTGTAAATCCCGGAAGATCGATCTCTAATTCAAAACTGTCATTTTTCTCTTTAATATCTGTCTTCATCAGATTAGCTGCGTGATGTCCATACAGCTTTCTCTCTGCCCTGTGGTCTGCCTTATCATCATAAAATGGAAATCCAAAAACATCATCCAGTAAACTGTCTGTAAAAATACTTGGTCTTAACATAAGTCATATCTCCTTTCAATGGACTTCTTACTTTATTTATTAAAATTCTTGTTATCTTTATAATCCATTTCCTTTGTTCTGTACGTAATATAACACGCGTTGTTAGCACTGTCAATAGATGAGTGCTAATTTTTTGTGAAGATTGTGTGAACGCTACGAGCCATGCACATTTACGTGAAAATCCCTCTTTCAAGCTTGCTTGATAAAGAGGGATTTTTCATGGAAATGTATAGGGCGACAGCCCCACAGCGAGGGAATTTATTCCCGAGCTGTGCATGGCGTATGACCCTTGTGAACCCGTGCTAATTTCCAGCTCACCGCCTGCTGCCTTGCATCCACAAATCTCTTATAAATACCATCCTGCTTCATTAGCTGCTCATGTGTTCCCTGCTGCACAATTCTCCCTTTGTCAACAACCACAATCTGGTCTGCATGTCTGACTGTTTTTAATCTGTGGGCAATCATAATAATCGTTTTTTCCTTTGTAAGAGCATCTACTGCATCCATCAGCTCCTTTTCATTCTCCGGATCAACATTAGCTGTTGCCTCATCTAATATAACGATTGGTGCGTCCTTCATGATTGCTCTGGCTATCGAAATACGCTGCTTCTCACCACCGGAAAGTGTAGCTCCTCCCTCTCCGATCACTGTATCGTATCCATCAGGAAGTTTGCTTATAAAATCATGACAGCACGCTTTTTTTGCCACTTCCACCACTTCCTCATGGCTTGCGTCCTGACGTCCGAATTTAATATTATTTTCAATGGTATCTGCAAACAAATACACAGACTGAAATACAAATGAAAAATTACGCATCAGACTGTTCATGCTGTAGTCTTTTACATTCACGCCTCCAAGTGTCACTTCCCCGGAATCCACATCCCAAAATCTGGCAATCAAATTGCAAAGGGTTGATTTTCCTCCACCAGATGGTCCAACGATCGCTGTCGTCATTTTCTGTGGGATAGAAAGCGATATATCATCAATAATCTTCCGTTTATCATAAGAAAATGAAATGTTAGAAAGTCTGATATCGTAATTTTCCGGCTGGATTTCTTTACCATCGATATCCATGGTGTCCAGCTCCAGTATTGCATTTGCTTTATCTACGCATACACTTACCACATGTAAAAGGGATGAATAATTTCCTGCGCATTCCAGGCTGGAATAAAGCATAAATGCTGAAATTGTCATACCAATCGCATAGACTGCACTCATAGTTTCATTGATATAAAAATATGCACTGCATGTCACGACCACAGCACCCGTGATTTTTGTTATCACGCTTTGCAGAAAATGATAGGGAACAAACAACATCTCCATCTTTGTATTAATTTTTTCGCATGCTTCATTTGCATCATTTAATCTTTTCGCTTGTTTTCCAAGCAGATTGTATGATTTTACTTCTGATATTCCCTGCAGATACTCCATAATCTGATTTACAAGCTCTGTATCACATACTACTTTTTGCTCTGAATCTTTTTTCCCTGCATTTTGCATTGCAGAATTGACACCAAAGAAAATAAGCACTCCTGCTGCAGCGATCAGTCCGATCCTCCAGTCAAAAACAAACAGCATAAAAATGATCATCGATGTTTCCAGGATTCCCTGCATGGTCAGCATGACCACTCTCGCAGCCACATCGCCAAGTATTTCCATTGTATTGGTTGTAATGGAAGAAATTTCCCCGATACTATTGGAATTATAATATCCCATCGGCAGATAGCGCAGGTGCTCTGCAATCTTGATTCTCATAAAAGCACTTGCATTATATCCACCTTCTGTCTGAAGTACTGTAGAATATCTCTTACAGATTACATCGACTACGATTGCAATGACCATAATCGCAACGGAGCCTCCAATATATTTCCCTGTCGGTTTTCCACTCAGCAAACCCATCAGTATGTACATAATAGCCGGAATCTTCATGGCTGAGGCAAGAGCCTCTATAAGTCCGATCACCATCGACAGTTTGAATTTATTGCTATTTTCCCTGCCTGAAAAACGAAAGAATTTTTTCAGAATTCCAAACATATCATTCTCCCTCCTTCACAGTATCTTTTACAGAAATATGGGCATTCCACATTTCCTTATAAAGTGGGCATGACACCAGAAGTTCCTCATGTGTGCCATGTGCTGTTACATTTCCATCATTTACAACAAAGATCTGGTCGCTGTCCTTAATGGTAGAAAGCCTGTGCGCTATTACGATCAATGTCTTCCCTGCTACCAGTTTTGCAATAGAATTCTGCAGGATCGCCTCATTTTCCGGATCTGTGTAAGCAGTTGCCTCATCAAGGATCACAATCGGAGCATCTTTTAACATCGCTCTTGCGATCGAGATGCGCTGTCTCTCGCCTCCTGACAGATGCCCTCCTGCACCTCCAACAACCGTATCAAATCCATTCTCCAGCTGCATGATAAATTCATAACATCCGCTTTTCTTTGTCACCTCAACGACCTGTTCATCAGTAGCATCTGGATTTCCCTGCCGGATATTTTCACGGACCGTTTCATTAAACAGATAATTATCCTGTGCAACATATGCAATTTTCCGGTTAAAATCTGAAAGTGCCATTTCTTTTACATCAACTCCGCCGATTTTAATGCTTCCAGAATCCACATCCCACAAGGATGCAATCAGCTTTGCAATGGTTGACTTTCCGCTTCCGGATGGTCCTACGATCGCATTTACCGTTCCTGCCTTTAATTCCATATTTATTCCGTGCAGGATTTCTTTGTCGTGATAACCAAAACTGACATCTTCTAGCGTAACGGAATTATCTTTTGGAACTCTTTCACTTTTCTCCGGACGTTCCAGTTCCGGCTGTTCCAGAATTCCTGCCACTTCACCAACGATCACCCCGATCTTGCCAAGATCATCTGTATAGGAACCCACTGTGATCAACGGTCCAACGATTCCAAGTGATAAAATAATACAGATGACAAAATCAGAAACCGCAAGTGTTCCATTCACTACATAATGTGCTCCAAACGGCAATACCGTAAGAAGCGTATAGGGTGTGACCACCATCATCAGTGCATGAAAGATTGAGCACCGCTTCATCCAGGAAATAAAAGAATCCGCATATGCCATAGCTGCCTTTGTAAATTTGGCATAAGAACTTTCTGTCTTTCCAAATGCCTTTATTACTTCGATTCCGTCAATATATTCCACTGCCGCATCATTCAGATCTTTTGTTGTCTGAACCGTTCTCTCGAAACTTGGCTTATAATCCAGCATCATTCCAAAATAAGAGAACAGTCCAACAATAACCGGCACCAATGACCAGAGTGCCAGCCTCCAGTCTGTCAGAAAGAAATAGATCAAAATCACAACCGGTGCCAGCAGATTGGATGTGAATTCCGGGACAATATGCGCCAGTGTCGTCTCGATACTGTCGATTCTCTCCACCATGATATTCTTAAATGTACCGGATGGTGTATCCTTCACATAACCCAGCGGCACCCGTGTCAATTTATCACAGCAGATTTTTCTTATATTTGCCAGTACCACAAACGTTGCTTTATGTGACAATGCTGTCGAGAGCGAATGAAACAGTTCTGCAATGATAAACGACAGTACAATGAAAACTGCTTTTGCAAAATATGGTTCAAACTCCTTTTCACCACTTAAAAACAGCTTTACTATATCTGCAATGATAAAATACGGGAAAATCTTAAAAATCACATTTCCTATTGCAAGTAACACACTCCATACATAGGCAATTCTTTTTTGTCCGGCCCATGTCAAGATCCAGCTGACTGCCGACTTCTTTTTTTCTTTCATATCTGTTTCTCCTTACTTTTGTTTTATTATTATTACTTTTATTTTATTATTATTTCTTTCGTTAGCATTTCCTAACTCATATATAATAAAATAGGTGGCTTACTGGCATTAGCCACCTGCATCAGTTATACCGGAAATTCAATATTCCACAATCGTTCCCAGCCGCCTGTATTAAATTCTTTCAGCTGATGCACATTTTTCTTTGCAGTCTCCCTGTCTATATCATGCTCAATGATCTGAAATATTGACGAAAAGAATCCCGTATAGATCATATGCATAAGGCTTTCCTCTACAACCGGTATTTTTACACCGGCCTCTTTCATTTTTTCCATATATTTCAGACTGGACTTCTTTTCCCGCTCCACCATATTATGTATGAATAATTCAAATTTTCCACTGTCTCCGCATTTCAACAATAATCTGAAATTATCATAATGATCATAGATATAATCAATCATCTGCTCCATCCCATCACTGGATGTATCCGACATATTCCTTGTCTGATCACTGGCTGAAAGCTTTTCAAACGCCTCAACGATCTGGTCATAAATCTGATAAATATGTTCCATATATGGATCCGTCAGTGCATCAAAAAGTGCTTCTTTCGTCGGATAATATTTGTAAAATGCGCCAGTAGTAAGCCCTGCATCTTTTACAATGTTTCTTAAAGACGCTCCCGTCAAACCATCTTTCAGGAAATGTTTTCTGGCTGTATCTAATATGTTTTTTTGTGTATCTTCTGCTTTCGTCGACATTCTTTTCGTATCCTCTAAACTTCTCCCCAAAATATAACAGTGCTATATAGCACTGTTATATTTTAACTCGTTACAGGATTTTGTCAAGTCTACTGTTTAGATTTTTTTATTTTTCCTGTGTATTCAGTTTCCACCCCGCAGATGCATTCTGCAGTTTTACAAGTCTGTTCTATTCAAACAGATTTTCTTTATCTATCTACTTTCTTCCATTTTGTAACAGCGTTTCTTACCCGCTGGTCAATATCCAGACGTGCTCTGCGGCATTCTTTCGGATATTTTCTTGCTGCCTGAAATGCCAGTTTCACAAAGAGTCCGGATCCAACTGGGAGCATTGTCTTTAGCATGTCCTCCGGAAAAACGAAATGAGTTCCATGCTCATAGATTACAAACTCTAATCTACAAGTATGCGGACGTTCTTTTATACGCTGCTTCATTCGGCGGATGTATTTTGCAGTATCCCACAACACATCATCTTCCGCACCAATCAGCAATAATGTTCCATTGATCTTTTCAATCTTGATCATCTCGTCTTCTTGGATTGGATGAGCCTTTTCCGAATCATCAAACAGTTTTCTTGAATTGATCATATCACCGGTTCGCTTTGTTTCTTTCTCAATCACATGCCAGTAATCCGGATGTTTATAACAAAACGGCATATACGGAAGTGATTCTCCTTTATATGAAAAAAGAGATTCTCCCTCAATCGGCCATTCCTTACAACCATCTTTTTTTCCCTGCATAAATCCCTGCCAGATAAAATCACTGGGTGTCAGACCAATCGTTAATGTGATATCTTCAAAATAAGAAGCGGCAGTTAAGGCAAGTGTTCCTGTAGTAGATGCCCCGACAATTCCTATCTTCTGATTACCATGCACTTTTAACCAATCGATTGCTTTCTCTATACGTTCCAGCGGATAATTATGATGTCCATAATCCTTTTTTCCAGGTGACATTGTCATCACATTCACACCCAGTTTATGTAACCATTTCACAGATGTACGCGCCAGATAATCCTCCGAGTCATCTCCGATCATGGCAATCATTGCACAGTCTGATCCTGTTTTGCATTTCCAATATGCACCATAAAATCCATCTGATTCCACATCAAAATGCCTTTTCTTCATCTTTATCATCTCCTCGTAAAATAATATCAGCTCCTTTCCATTCTTAACTCCCCATGTGAATTTTGCATTGCTTCCCTCTATGGATTTCTCTTTCATTGTCTATTGCCTTCTCCCATAGGTTTTCTTACAACACAATGCATCCTCATACCTTTACGGATTTCAAATTTTTCTACTTTTAGTCCTGCTTTTCTTTTTGTAAACTCGTTGATTGATAATTTTATGTATTCTTCGTTTTTCATGTCTTTACCTCCAATCATACCAGGCTCCATAAATCAATACTCTCATAGAAATCCGTCTTCTTTTTCATTTTCAAGTAAACTGACGGTGCCGACGTTAGTATTGCCTAACCTGTATTTTTCAAAAAACCGTGTGAAAACAAAACTGTAATTCCACACGGTTTCTTTTCTTATGCATTCAGTATATCACTTTTACCTGATTTATCAACCAGATTTCGTCTTCAAAAGATAAATTCTAAGCAGCTTGGTTTTCCGTCAAGAATATAGGTCTGTGCTGATTGGCAGCCCCTACCCATGCGATTCTGCGGAAGTATCACCTGATATACTGAATTTCCATGGTTTTTCAAATAATCTTTGCGAAGAAAACCATACTTGCTGCTCATTAACTGTAATTAATTCTTCTGTTTTTTATTTTGTTACAGTTACCGTTACCGTAAATTTCTTTTTACCGGATTTCACTGTGATCTTAGCTTTTCCAGCCTTCTTTGCTGTGATCACGCCTTTGCCGCTTACTGCTACGATCTTCTTGTTGGAAGTGCTGTAAGTAAACTTCTGTTTGGATGTGATCGGTGTGCGTACCGGCTTTAATGTAAGCTTTTTGCCCTTCTTAAGAGTTACCTTGGACTTTAAGCCGCTGATCTTGCTGGTGGTTACTGTGCTCTTCTGCACCTTAACGGTGATATTCTTTTTCAGGCCGCTGGCAAGTGTAATAGTCAATGTTGCCTTTCCAGTCTTCTTTCCTGCTGTAATAACACCCTTACTGGATACAGTGAAGATCTTTGTGTTACCTGACTTCCAGGATTTTACAGAATCTCCCTTTGCCAGTCCGCTGACCTTCAGGGCACTTGTCTTCTGTTTTACCTTCAGTGGAAGTGTAGTTGCATTTACTTTGATGGTTGCCTTCAGCTTCGCGCCGTTGTCTCTCGTTTCTTCCTGCTTGCAAACGCTGCAGGTACGTGCTTCTTTCTCCGGGGCAAATACAGTTGCATCAGATACTTTCTCCCAATTTCCAAACTGATGACCTGTTGCAGGAATGGTTTCTGTTTTTGTCTCTCCGCATTCACATGTAAATATGCGGACACCAGCAATTGTACAGGTTGCATCTTTTATCACTGTGCCACTTCCCCAGCTGTGCTGATGATCTGCTGACGTGTTTTCCTTTGTATAATTATCAGTATAATGGAAAATAATTTCATCCCCATCTGATAATTTGTAATCACATGCTCCTACATCTGCATCTTTTCCATTTACACTGTATAGCCAGCCAGACTTTTTACCATTGGTAAATTCGCCAAGCTTTACACCATTACTGTTTGTTACGGATGAAATATAAGTGCCTTCATATCTCTTTTCGCAGGTCATTCCTGCTGCTGCCAGCGCTGCGTCAATGGCTTCCATAGCTGTAGAAGCTTTTGCCACACGGTATTCAGCCTGTGCAGCCCAGACAGTCAGATTATTTCTGGACAATACATGGATCTGTCCATCTTCATCACTGTTATGTACTTCATCACCCAGAACAGATACCATAACGCTTACATATTCACCTTTTACTGCCCAATAAGTTGTCTTTCCACTGCGATATGCATCAAGAGCCTGTAATACCTGCACAGTAGACATTTCCTGTGATTTTCCAACATTCATATTATGAGAAAATCCACCATCTGCCTGCTGATATTTCATCAGGTTAGTGATCAGGTTAAAATCAGGTGTACCAAATCCGCCTTCTACAGAAGTTGGATCAATGCCAAGACAGGTAAGGGCAAGCAGTACCTGTGCTGTAGATTCTGCAGTGCCATATCCAAAGTCATCTCTCTGCTGATCCTGGAGATATACCAGAGCCTTATCAACCGCTTCTTTTACACCTACACGGTTCTGATATGGTGCCAGGGCCTGTAATACCATAGCCGTCATATCTACGCTGGCTGATTCATTTTCTGTTAATCCAAATCCGCCATTTGCATTCTGGAATTTCAGCAACTCTGCGATCATGGCTGACCTTGACCATTTTGCAGCAGATGGAATGGTGATATTTGCAGCATCCAGTGCAAGCAGCGCATATGCAAGCTCGTTGGATCCGTCTGTCAGATTCCCAGAATTGTAAATCATGGCAGCCAGATTAACGCCATCTACATCTGTAATGTCTTTTCCAAGTCTGGCAAGTGCCAGGGCAGTACGCTCAATATCCGTTGGTTTCTTTGTTTCGTCCCAGTTCGTTACTTCTGTAGCAACAGACGTATAATATGCATTTTTTACTTCTTCGCTCAGTTCCTTATTGCCCTGAAGCATAGCATAGATCAGCCATTCATTACCATACGCGTAGCCCTTGTCATTATGGCTGCTCTCAATGTAATCCAGTGCATTGTCTGCACCTTCATTTGCTTTTGCAATTACATCAACTCCGGTTCCGCTTCCTTTTGTTACTGTAATGGTGATGGTAACTGGCTCCACATTGTTTTTGTTGTCAATCGGTGTTCCGGTTGCCGTTACAGTACCTTCTGACAGGCCCATTACCTGATATTCTGCAACAGGAAAGTAAGAACCGTAATCCGGATCACTTACATTGTAATTTCCATTCTTCTTCCAGTATCCGCTTCCGGTTCTGACTACCTGAGCAATACCTTTCTTGCTGTAAGTCCATTTCAGTGCAGGCTCTGTAACATCATATCCCTGCTCATCCAGTTCTCCTGTCACTACCGGTTTGAATGTGTCACTGTTCTTTCCTGCTTCTACAGTGATCTCTTTGTCTGCCTCTGCAAGCTCCACAGATTTTACATTATTCTTATATACAAATGTTACAGTACTGTCACCGGAAACCGTCTTTGTTTCTCCGGTCAGGGGATTTGTATCCTCAATCGTTGCGGTAAAGGTTACGGTTCCTGCCTGCTTTGGCACATATCCCTTTTCCCCGCTGGTGTAGTACGCAATAGTTCCTTCCGGATCGTCACTGGTAATGGTTACTTTATCTGCATTTGTAGCATTCGCAGGTGTGACGATCGCTGATCCAAGGATCGGGTTAAATGCCACTCTTCCGTCCGTCTCCTGTCCGTCACTGTTGGCATTTCTGGTATGGATTTCTTTTGTTCCTGAAATTGCAGGTGTAACTGACTCTACCGGAACATAGGCAGATGTTACAATTATAGTCTTCTTCATTTCAGGCTGATTTTTGGCTGTTACTGTAAAGGTTGCTGTTCCAGGATTTTTAAAAGCAAATCCGCTGGAGCTGTTCACACGGTTACTGAGTAATTTTGCGCCCTCTTCATCAGCTGTATAGGTAAAAGATGCATAAGATACATCCTGATAAGCATCATTTTCCTGATACTGTGCTTTTACAACAATTCTCTTATACTCTGACCCCTGTACGGTAAATGATCCGTCTGTTACATCTTCGCCGTCAATATACAGCTTGATATCTGTCAGCTTCTGTCTGGAAGAACGGACTGCTACAGAAGCCAGAAGCTCACTGCTTCCGTCACTGTTATTCTGAGTGGCGGTCACAACTGCTACTCCTGTTCCGCTGACACAGAATAATCCCTCATCATAAACAGCAAAAGCACTTTCCGGTTTTCTCTGGGAGAATCCCCATGACACACTGCTTCCCTTGGGTGCTGTATAGTCCTGTAAAGAAAAGGTTCCTGCCACATTCGCCATACCCACTGCATCTGGTGATACTTCCAGGCGTCCATCCTCTAATGTAACGGCCTCTGTTCCGTTATAAGCCTGAAATGCGATAGGATACTTGTTTTCTCCTGTTTCCGGCCATTTAAAGCTTCCTGGTGTGTAAGACTGGTTCTCTCCAAAATATGGATATCCATCACTTCCCTGACCCCAGGAAGTTCCGTTGTCACCTTTATTGGCATTTAATTTTTCAACCAGATCCAGAGTTTTCATGTCCTCCTCAGACATGGCACCTGAACCGCTGCCTAAAGTATCTACCCAGTAGCAGTTCTTAATCACTGCCGCCCCGGTCTGGTTGCTGCTGCTGTTGCAAAGTGCACCCTTTCCGTTATCACCGATTGCAATACAGTTTGCGATCACGCCTGCACAGTCCTGTGAAGCAGTGGCTCCCATATAAGCTCCGGTTTTTCCAATAAAGCCAGCCACATTGCTTCCACTGATGTCACTTCGGCAGTTCAGGATTGAAGCCCCGTAAGCAGTCTTACCAAAGGGTCCTGTAACCTCAGTGCCGGTCATTGTTCCTGTTACGTTCACATTCTGCACGATTGCACCTGCCGTCAGGGAAGCAAAGACAGCTCCGGCCTGTTCAAATGTAATGGTATGGCCCTTACCATCCAGTACACCTGCAAAAGCCTCATAATTCATGTAATCAGAAACAGCCATATAACCGCTGTCAATGGTAATGTCCTGTGTTAAAACAAAATATTTTCCTTTTGCATTGGCCATCTTTGCAAAATCTGCCTGAGATGCAATCGGTGTTGCATTTTCCGGAATGGATACCGGCTTTACAATTGTCTCTTTTTTCAGCCCTGCGATAGCCTTTGTAATCTTATCTGCAGCACTGTTGATCTCTTCCTGAGAGGCTTCTGTCTGTTCTTTTAATGCATTCCCTTCTGCCACCGCATCTTCCAGTGCCTTCCAGGTATCTGCTTTATACTCTTCTTTATTTAAGACTCCTGCCTGTTCCAGTGCACTGTCAAGGGCTGCCCAGCTTACCTCTGCCACTCCCTCTTTCAGAACCGGATAGCTGCCCTCTGCATATGCAAACACATAACCGGTTCCTGCAATTGCTGTATTAAGAAGAGCAACAATCCCTTCACTCTTCATTTCTGCATCCGTCTTGCTGGCACAATTTGTCTGCTGTAATTCTGGTTTATTTATTCCAAACGCATCCAAAGAATTTATAAAATAACAGTTGCTGACCTTGGATTCTGCTGAATTGTTATAGGATGCAATACCATGCACCATCATATAAGAATCTCCACTGCCTGCAAAGTAACAGTTCTGTATGGTTCCTCCGGTCATTTTTCCTACCAGTCCGCCTACCTCAGACATGAAACCATCATCCTTAATACCTACAACAGAATAGCTGTTACGTAATGTTCCGGTAAGAGTATCTGCGATTACTCCTTTATGATCCTCAGATACAGTAACACTTCCCTTTACTCCCAGGTTCTGGATCGTTCCGGATACATTCACTGCCAGTGCACTGCCTGACAGTGTGATGGTATGCCCCTGTCCATCCAGGGTTCCTGCCAGGTTCTTGATCTGCTGGCCATTTGATAAAGTAATATCCTTCTCCAGTTTATATGTATCGCCTGCCAGGATCTCTGTTGGGAATTCAGAAGCATCTGCATCCTGTACCATGGTTTCCCCATCATACAGATCTGTCTGGGCATCCTCTGTTCCGTCCTGGAACAGTTCCTCATCCTCTGATCCTGCTACTTCCTGTGGCTCATCCACAAACTCATCTGCAGTAACTTCTTCATAGTCTGTTGCTTCCCCTGCAGTATCATCCGCATCTATCACATCCACTACCTGTGCCGGCAGTTCCGATGTGAGAAGCGCTTCTGACTCTGCCAGGGCGATCATCGGCTCGTTAAGGGATAACAAACCGATCATCACAATACTGAGTAACTGCTTTACATACTTTTTGTTCCTCATTCCATTCCTCTCCTTGTTTTTATTCGTTTTTTATTCAGACAAAATCAGATTTCGGTTCCTTATCCACATGGCCTTTGGCTCATTATCCGCAAAAATAAAAACAGGTAACAAGCCTCCCCTTATTTATAGAGGAAACTTCGTTACCTGATAGTCATTCGTCATGCAGAATTGATTTACCTTATTTTACAGATATCCGACCGCCGACTTTACGGCAATGCACCTTCCTGTATCAGAATTTCACTGATTCTCAAAACATCTGTACTTCTCTATTCTATTTTGTCCCACTGGTTTGTGATTATATGGTACATTTTCCAGTCTGTCAAGCCTTTAACATTTTTTTTAATAACCTTTCACAAATTTTTCTATTTTCCTTGCCTTTTCTTCATTTATCCCTTATATTAGAAATAACTGAATAACTTAAACTAATTACCGGTTTTAAGTTCTGTATGCCATGGTATGTCTGATACCAGGTATACAGCCAAGAGGGAATCAGGTGAGAATCCTGGACAGTCGTGCTGCTGTATACGTGCAGTTACTGCTCATATCCATTGCAGATTTTCTGTGAGAAGGCGGACAGTGACGTTACTGCGTAAGTCAGAATACCTGCTTAAAGCTCCTGCCATTACCTACACGCAATGGGGATATGGAGAGGTGGTTTTATTTGTGTACCATTCTCTCTGACCTTTCTTCTGCGGCGGTAATCCAGGCATGCCCTATATATCCGGTAAATGTCTATTGATCTATTATGACTTCGTTGCGGAAGAAGCCTTTTTTCATCTTGCAAAGGAGTTTTTTTATGTATTACAGTACAACATCTGCCAATCATCGTATTATTACCAGAAACAATGTCTGTCGTTATCTTTCTCAAAACACACGCATTCCGGATCATATTTACGGGATTGCGACAGAAGCTTTTCAAAAAAAAGCCATCATCCGTACTATTCAATTTCCAAAATCACTCCACAGGATCGGTGCCAGAGCCTTTCTTGGATGTAATTCCCTTCAGGAAATCACCTTGCCTGACCAGGTCACACAGATCGGACCAGGCGCATTTTCCAAATGTGATTCTCTTTTGCAGGCCAATATACCAGGATCCCTGGATGATCTTCCACAAGGGCTTTTCCTGGAAAGCCGTAAACTGCACACTGTATATTTTCATCCTGACAGCCAGATCCGGACAATCCGCAAAAACACCTTTTGGGAATGCAAATCATTGTCATCCCTGGTATTACCGGACAGTGTAACCAATATTGATGACCGTGCTTTCTACCGGTGCCGCTCCCTGCAGACCATATCTTTTCCCCAAAATCTGAAACGGATCGGTGAACAGGCTTTTTATTTCTGCAATTTTGCTTCCTTGGAGCTTCCGGATTCCCTGGAAATCCTGGATAACAGTGCTTTTTTCAAATGCAATAACCTGGAACATGTACGTCTTCCCCAGAATGTACGCCACATTGGAAAATGGGTATTCCATGGCTGCAACCGGCTGAAATACCTGGAAATCCGGCATGATCCTGAATTTATAGGAGACTGGATCATAAACCGTTCTTCCACTATCCGGTGTTATCGCAATTCCAAGGCAGACCAGTATTGCCGGGAATCCGGCTTCAAAGTAGAATATCTGGATTGATTTTTCTCATATTTATCCACTGATGCAACCCTGAGTGCTTGTGCAAAATCTTCTTGATGAAGTCTGCACGGAACCGGCAAGCCATTAATTACTTTATTACTTGATATTTCCTACAATTTCTCCAACAAATTCATTTTCGCCTTTGATTTCAATTTCAAGTCGAGCTGTTACTCACCACCTGAAAGAGGTGGGAGTCTTCTCGACTGAGATAAACTGCTAATGTTCTCATCATTTTATCCTCGTTGCTCTACTAATAAGTCTAATCCTAAAATATTAATTAGCCGGATTGTTTTTTCAATTTCAGCTGTAGGTTTTCCGCGTTCCAAATCAGAAATAAAAGTAACAGAAAGACCTGTGAAATCAGATAAATATGATTGTGTATAATTTAATTCTTTTCTTCTTTCACGAATCGCTTGACCTAATGATTTTGAGTCTGTAATTTTCATAGTCCATCTCCTTACTATGCCGTACGGCAAAAATACTTGTTTTAAGTATATTATTAGCCGTACGGCTGTGTCAATAAGATTTCTTTAACTTTCTGAAATCAGGATATTTTGAAGCTGTACATAAAGTTTCAATATACGACTATTTTTTCCCAATACAAAATCAGGTTTCTTCCTGGTTTCCTCTGCTATTACTTCCGTTTTCTGGCTGCCTTACATACTTCCAGAAGGTGTTCTCCAATGGTGTCCTGTATGATTACCTCCGCATATTGATGCACATTTAATTCAACCCATAAAAAAGTACTTCCGATTCCACCGGAAGTACTTTTTTATATCATATTTAGCTCATGGTCTTCATTCATAAGTGCAAACCTGGTTCCCAAAAGTTCAGCCAGCTGCCGGTTATGTGTAATTGTGATCAATGTCTTTCCAGCCTTATGAAAGTTCTGTAGAAACTCTATCAACATGTCCTGGGTCTTTTCATCCAATCCTGCCAAAGGTTCATCCAGAATCAGCACCTCAGGATTCAAAGAAATAATACATGCAAGAGAGACTTTACGTTTTTCTCCCCCACTCAGATGATAAGGCGGTCTTTCTCTTAATTTCTCTATTCCAAATAACTTCAGACAATCTTCTGTGCGCTCATGAACTTCTGCTTCTGACAGTCCCATCTGGACTGGTCCAAATGCAATCTCTTCTTCTACACTTCCACAAAATAATTGGGTATCCGCATTTTGAAACACATATCCCATCTGCTGATGAAACCATTTTGCAAACTTTCTGTCCTTCAGTGCTTTCTCTGTAATTGCATGTCCCTTATAAAGATACTCTCCCTCCGAAGGAAAAATGATCCCATTCAACAGCTTGATAAGAGTAGATTTTCCACATCCGTTTGGTCCCTGAACAATTACAGAATCTCCTTTTTCAATATGAAGGTCAATATATCTAAGGGCTATTTCATTCTCATATGCAAAACACACTTTTTCCAGATCAATCATGTCTATCTCCTCTCAATTTAACTCCAAAATACTCTCGCAGATATTTTGTACTATTCTATCCGCTCACAGTAAATGCCGATCTGCCAGATTCACTTTAAAGTTCTTCTCAGCTAAGGTATATATACAAAGCTGCACATCCCACCATTACCAAAATATACATCAGATCGATCAGACTGTATTTCTGCTTATGTCTTATTTCATACTCGCCCGTAAATCCCCGACAGCACATAGCTGCATACATTTCTTCTTCCATTTCACTTGCTTTAAGAAATGTAATTCCAAGCACACCCGAAAAAGCTCTTGCCTTATCCGGATTTTTACCTACAGATCTCAAGCAGACTGACCGCAGAACATCCATACATATCTCTCCCAGAACAGAAATATATTTCAATGTTATATCCAGGGTAAAAATGAATATCGTCGGTATTCTAAAGCTTCTCATGCTGCCTGTCAGTTTATTCCACGATGTGCCTGATGACAATATCCCCACCAATGTTACCGATACATATACTCTCGCTGTTATATTTGCCAGAGCTTGTGGATTTCCCATAAATACAGCAGGCAAAAGAAGAAGTATCGAAATCAGAACTGCTCCTGCTGTTCCATTTAAGATCTGTCTGATGGCTGCAGCTGAAAAAAAAGCCAGACGAACAGTCACTGCAGCACACATGATCAATACAAACAGATAATTTCGTGCTGAAGCTGTCAGAATTATAAAGAATATCGTATAAAACAATTTAAGAGAAGGAGCAGCAGAAAATCTGCTGTCCTTCCCTTCATTAAATCTAAATTTTGCAAGTACAGACAATACAGATTTCGTGCTTTTGATCAGAAAGGATTCTCTGTCATTTGCAGGGATGTACTCTTCCTGCCCACACATCCACGCCGGAATCTCTGTTATCTCTGTTCTGTCATTATCCATTCTTATGCCGCTTTCTTTTTGAAATCAACCTTGTCCTTCATAAGAGAAGAAACGATCTTAAAAAAGATCACCAGTATTGCCACGCCTACAACAGCAGAAAGTATATATCCTGTCCATTCCGGCATACCGGCCATCGAATAATCCGGGAACAAGGTCGAAAGCTCAAATCCACTTTTCATTCCTGATGGTGTATACCCAAGCTTTACACCTCCACTGACAAGCGTTGCCATTTCATCAACACCCCATTCGCCCCAGGCTGTACCTGTGGCAAGAAGACCAATCGGTGTCAGTACGATAAGCACTGCGGTCAATGCGTACAACGGTTTAAAAGAAGTCTTATCCGGAACTGCATCCAATGCGGAAGGAGATACTTTTTCTACAAATGCCAACACTACTACTGTCAGCACAATCTCTGCCAGACCAAATAAAGTGATATGTCCGATCATCATCGCCGGTATAGACACACTTAGAGGATATGGACAATAAAGCGCCTGTCCCGCCGCATCTTTAAATAACAAAGGCTGTATTCCAAATTCAACAGCTGCGCAAAAAGCAGCTGCGTTGATCCCCACATAGGAGCCGATTGCAGCACTAAGTTTACGCTTTCCTGTCTTTTTCAGAAGCAATTTATACAGGAAATATCCCAGATAAGGCAGTACAAAAGCCATATTAAAGCAATTCGCTCCAAATGCGAGAATCCCTCCATCACCAAAAAGCAATGCCTGTATCAGCAACGCAATAGATACTGATATACATCCTGCTGACGGACTTCCTGTGAGAATTGCAATAAGCGTTCCTCCTACTGCATGCCCTGTAGTACCTCCCGGAAGTGGTACATTAAACATCATTCCAAGGAATGAAAAAGCAGCGCCAATACCAAGAAGCGGCATTTTTTCCTTTGGTATTTCCTTTCTTACTTTGTTGATTGAATACCCCCATGCAGGAACCATGGCTGCTGCCATAACTGCACAGGTTGATGGGCTTAAATAGTTCTCAGGTATATGCATAATATACTTCCTTTCCCTGTGAAAACTTTATTTTATTTGGTGCGCGCCTCTTAATCGGCTATATTGTAGCACCACATTAAAGTGCCAACAACCCACCCCAGGGGATAAGAAAGCATTCCAATCTGTTATATATGCCTGTTATTTTTTCATAGGTGGCAGCTGCTGTCCCATGAATATCCTATTTCTTTCGCTATTTTTCGGCTATATCAATATCTAATATATCACCCACAAGTCCCGTCCTTGCAAGCATTGCTGACGCATTTTGAACCATCCCACTGCTGTGATCTTTTTCTTCCCTGATACAGCGGTAATCCTAATAAATAATCAACGCCAGCACCATATATACCAGAATTGACACAATACAGTACAAGGAATTTGTAGTAGATACATATGCACTGCTTTCTTTTTTATTCAGGAATGTCTGCATACTGAAAGTAGCTGGTGCAGACATATACAGAATGATGGCCAGATCCATAAGCTGTGAACTTCCTATAAGAAAATGGACAGCAAGAAGAACCCCTGCCATCATCACCGCCTGGACGCAAACGCGAAGTACAATTGTCTTTATACATGGTCTGATCAGTTCTCGGGTCAGCTCCATACTGTACCCTACCACAAGAAGGATCATGGAAGTTACAGAAGTGGTAAGAATATTTTCAACGCTAAGATAAACACCTCCAAAAAAGCTTTCAACAAGCCTTGAAATGATCCCGGTTAATCCGGCTGCAATTCCCAAAACGCTGGCTACAAATGCAGGAGTTTTTACTGCACTGAAAAACAGTGCCTTTGCACTAATCTTTCCTCCATTTTCAGTCTGTCCCAGCATTCCCATATATACACTGAAGCCAAACAGCAGTCCTGCAATATCCAATACAGCAATCTGGGAAAGATGTTCACTGCCGCACAAACTGGTATATAGTGGATAGGCCATCATTCCCCCTTCGTATACACAGACCATGTAGGGCAGATATTTTTTATATGGCTCTTCCAATAATGGTTTCAGTAAAAATCCAACCGAAAAAGAAATCAGCAGCATCACAAACATGATCCCTACCAGCATACCGATTTTTCCTGTATACTCTGCTGTTGCCAGCGCATGGAAAATAGCCACAGGCAGCATAATATTTGTAACCAGACTTTTTATGTTGTCAATACCGCTTTGTGTTAATACATTCTTCTTTCTGCACCAGATGCCAAGCAGGATCATAACCAGCACAGGCATAATAATTTCCAGAACCTTCATCTCATACACTTCCTTCCTCATATCCTTCCTTTTGTTTATGGCAGCTTGTTCACACACCTGCAATCATAGAAAAAACCACATTTGCTACTCCGCACAACACCATGACTAATATAGGATTTACCTTAAACTTCCGTAACAGCACCAATGCGATCCCAAAAAACACCATCATCCGTACACATATATTTTGTCTTATAAGCTGTATCGTTCCGTTGACAAAAAAAGAAGAAATCAGGATGGTCACTCCCGCTTTCGCAATCATAGCTACAACTGCCGGGCGAAGAGAAGCCAAGGTTCCCTGAAACACAGATACATTTTGATATTTTGTATAAAGATGTGCCAATAAAGTCACCATCACACAGGATGGAAGAATACAGCCAAGTGTTGCAACCACAGCTCCTAGTGGTCCGATAATCTGCATACCTACAAAGGTAGCTGCGTTTACTGCAATCGGGCCAGGTGTCATTTCTGCAATTGTTACCAGATCGGTAAAGGCATTCATAGATAACCATCCATGCAAATTCACCACCTGTTCCTGTATCAGCGGCATTGCTGCGTATCCACCGCCGAAGCTTAACGCTCCAACCTGAAGAAAACTAAAAAAAAGCTGAAGATAGATCATTTTTCTTTTCTCTCCTTTATTACCGTGCGGACAATTCCAAATACGATCGTTGCTAATATAATGAAAATAATATTAATGTTAAGGAAGTAACTGCAGCAAAAGCTGACAGCCATGATCAGGATATTTATCCAGTCCTTTGATTTTACAACATTCTTCCCCATGTCATACACAACTGACATGATCACTGCACCAACACCTGCAGTCATTCCTTTTAATAATGCAGCAATATAATAATTAGAGCAAAACGCATTATAAAATACCGAAATTAAGGATAAAATCACCATAGGCGGTATAATGGCCCCCAGAGTTGAGACTAGCACTCCTGGTATGCCTGCAAGCTTGTACCCAACTACGATCGCTCCATTCACCGCAATGGCTCCTGGCGAAGACTGTGCGATGGCTACCAGATCCAGCATTTCTTCTTCATCGATCCAATGGTAATGATCCACAAATTTCTCTTTTAGTAAAGTCACAATCACATAACCGCCGCCAAATGTAAATGTGCTTAAATATAAACAGGCAAAAAACAATTTTCGCAATATATAACCTTTATCTTTTGATTTTTCTTCCATAGTCCACTCCTTTGGCCTGATAAAAAACGTTAATTCATGAATGCTTTCAGCATTTTTCCTGCAAATCATATTGTGCCACATATAAGCATTTTAGTAAATATAGGTTCTGTTTATTTTATAAAAATTGCGCATCCCACTCCTCTCACCCCTCACCAAAGTAATCAGAATGTGATGCGCAGCTGTTTAAACTGTGTAGCAGTTGTTCCTGCAAGCAGGAGATTTATTAAGCACAGAAAAGCTTCTGTTGGTAATCAGGCATCCGTCAAAAATCCTGTGCAATTTCAACCATTTTATCATAACAAGTATCAAAAAATAAACGATATCCTTCACAGAAATAATTTTCCCAGGTACCATCTGGCAGTTTGTTTCTGTTTCTCTGGCAACCGCCCCTGCATAGCTTCAGGTATCTGCAATTTTTACATGTCTGGGAAATTTTCAGAGATTCTTCCTGAAAACGGATTTTTTTCCTGTTTTCATCCATCTCTCCAAAAGTATCCGTATTGGCATTTCCAAGACAGTACTCATCCATCATATAGAAATCACATGGGTATACGCTTCCATCTGCTTCGATCACGTACTGAATCCCACAGCAGCCTCTCTGATCACAGGCCTCCGGTTCATATCCTTTAAGAATACCTATATAATTGTCAAACTGTCTGATATAAATCGATCTGCCTGTATGAATATCTTCACTCCATTTTTCAAATAAACGGATCAAAAACTTTCCATATTCTGCTGGATCCAGCGAATAATGCATTTTTCCTTTTTCCTGCTGCAATGGATCAATGCATGGTATATACTGTTGATAATCAAATCCTTTTTTGCTATAAAAGCTATATATTTCATTCAAATATTGTGCTGTCTGATCATGTACAACTGTAAGAATATTGAAAGGCACATCATACTGTTTCAACATTTTGCATGTTTCAAGGATTCTGTCAAAAGTTTCTTTTCCATTTTTGGCATGGCGGTAACAATTATGGGTCTTCCATATCCCATCCAGTGAAATTCCAACAAGAAATCCGCAGTTTTTAAAGAGTCTACACCATTCTTCGTTAATATTTGTCCCATTTGTTTGAAATGCATAAGTAACAGGAATCTTCTTTTTATTATATTTTTCCACATACTCTGCTACTTTATAATAGAAATCAATTCCTCTTAGTGTTGGCTCTCCGCCCTGAAATGCAATCGCACAGCCTCCTTCTGCATATGCAAGTGCTTTGCGAATAATATTTCGAGCCGTCTTTTCTTCCATCATCCCATAGGATTTCTGCGTTCTGTTTTTTTGTTCATCACAGTAAAAACAGTATTCACATAACATATTGCAGCTTCCAGATGCTGGTTTCATCAAAATGCTGACTGGTGGCATTTGTCTATTCCTTTTCCTTTTAATATTCGTTTATCAAATGCATGGAAAAATCCATATTTTTCATAATTGCACTGTCAAAATTCTTTTTGATCAGCTCATGCTTCAATACCTGATAGGATTCTTTATTCCAGAGATTATCAAATTCACATGGATCATTCTCCAGATCGTACAATTCCCCGAATTCCTTCCCATGGTAATTCACTATCTTGTACCTTCCATCAAAATACATTGTAGCATAAATATCTTCATGTGTTCCCTTCAGACAGTGATAGAATTCAGAATAAACAGAATCCTTATGATGATCTTTGTCCGCAGTTCCAGTTAAAATAGGTACCAGACTCTTTCCTTGCATAAAATACGGCACCTCATAACCTGCAAGTTCCATCAGTGTGGGGGCCAGATCTACCAGTTCCACAAGCGCATTTGATTTTACATTCTGAAGGATCCGTGACGGACAGGATATAATCAGGGGCACATGTGTAAGTGCTTCATAAAAATATGCACCCTTCCAATATAAACCATGATCACCATTCATCTCGCCATGATCACTCATATAGATCACTACTGTATTTTCTCTTTCTCCGATCTTGTCCAGATAATCCATTAATCGGCCAAATTGATCGTCTACAAGCTCTATTTCTGCATAGTAATCGCGGAAATGTTCTCTCTTTTCATAATCTGTCAGCTCCGGAAACGGCTCTGCCTGTCCCTCCTGACCACCAATGTAAAAATCCCTTTGCTGATGGGGCGGCTTATTTTCCAATTCACCCTCTTTCCAAAGTGGCAGCGGCATGTCTTCTACTTTCAATTTATCTTTGTATTCCTGTGGTGGGTCCAGCGGTGGATGTGGATCATATGGATTCAGGCTTATCAGCCAGGGTCTGTCCTTGCCTCTGTTCTCTTCAATAAATTCGATTGCTTTTTCCACACACCAGGTTGTTTGATGATATTCGGCTGGAACTCCTACTGTCTTCCCGGTAAAATTGGGGTTCGGAGTTGGCGGCCATGTTGCCATGCTTGTATATTTACCACCATAGATATCTGCCCATTTCAGGCCTTTCTCCTTCAGCCAGTTCTGGTAACAGTTTTCCCCATGCAGCCAGTCATCATTTGGATGCTCACTCCACTGCACATATGTATATCCATCGTCAGTTCTGTTCTCCATTCTGCCTTGTGCGGATGTGAGATGTAATTTGCCTGACAAACCACAAACATACCCTTCATCTGCAAGAAGCTTTGTAACCAGCTTTTCATCCTTTGAATAATTATCATTTCCATTGTAAAAAGCTTTTGTTGTTCTCGGATAACGTCCTGTCAGAAAGCATGAACGACTTGGTGTACACACCGGTGCCTGTGTATATGCCCTTGTGAATGTAACACCTTCACTGACAAATTTATCAATATTCGGTGTCTTAATATATGGATTACCCAGACACCCAATCGTATCCCATCTTTGCTGATCTGTACAAAACCAGACAATATTCAATGGCTTCTCCTGCGCCATAGTATCATCCTCCCAGTTCATAAAATAGTAAATTATTAAAAAGTCCTTGTTCTAATTCATATTCAGCCCTATACGATCATACAATTCCTGTGGTGCTTCATTTTCTTCCAAAAGCCCTTTCATAGCCTGTATCATTTTATCTTCTACTACTGTATCCATAATAGATGTATCCTGATCTGGATCATCCTTCAGATCAAACAACAGGTCACCGTATTTCATGTGCTCTTCATACTGATAACACGAATTATTGGGAGACGTTGCACCTGATGCCGGAATCTTCATAACCGGTATTCCCTTTGTAAACCCAAAATCTTTCACCATTTCAACATCCGTATTCTGCAGTTCCTCTACAGAAAATGGTTCAAACATATGCAATGGCACAATTGTATAATTATTTAGACTGTTATTCTCTTTGCGTCCTGCACGCATATATACATATCTTCCATCTGTAATATTGACATGCTTTCCAAAATAGCCAAACAAAATGTAATCATGAATTGACTTTTCATCTTTTAAAACGGGGAAAAGTGACTTACCTTTCATATCAGGTGTTGGCTTAATTCCAAAATAATCCAGGATCGTTGGTGCAATATCAATTGTCTGACAAAGCTGTGAACGTCTTTCTCCAGCACAACCAATGGCAGGATTCCAGATAAAGAATGGTGTATGGACAATCTGGTCATAATTAGGCATATAATTTTTTCCAAAAAAGCCATGTTCCCCAAGCATATATCCATGATCCGTATTTACGATCAACATGGTATCTTTCCACATATCATGCTCATCCATAAAATCCAGAATTTTACCAAAATGCTCATCTATCATAGAAAGGACTGCCCGATAGTTGGTTCTTGCTTCGCTTACTTCTTCTGAACCTTCATTTACCTCTCCATAGAAAGGCCAGTCAAAGGGCTGTTCTTTATCTGTATACATCTTTTTGTACTTATCCGGCACGAAATACGGTTCGTGGGGATCAAAATATTCAATATGTAAATACCAGTTATCTTCCTGATAATTGCTTTCGAGAAATTCAAGTCCTGCCTGACACGTTTTCACATGCGGATGGTTTTCTCCTTGCATATATTTTCTGTTTATTTCATCCTGGCGATGAAGATCTATATTTTCTTTAAACCCTTTTACTTCTCCCTTCCAGAAATCACCTTCCTGGCCTCTTATCATCTCACATGATGCAAACTTGGTATGATAAGTGCTTCCGCCTTCCTGCCAATAATGTGCATGATCCGTCACGCAATGAGTATATATTCCGTTTTTTCCCAGTATGGACGCAATAGAATCGTCAAAAGGTTCCAACGGTCCCCAACATCTATGTAAAAAATTGTATCTTCCTGTGTGAAGTTCTCTCCGTGCAGGAATGCAGGGAAGACTTCCAACATAAAAATTATCAAATGTAACTGTTTTTTTCGCCAGTCGGCGAAAATTCGGCATGATCGACAGATTATCTCCATAATTCGGAAGGTATTTTCTGTTCAGAGAATCATACATAACAGTAATTGCCCTCATAGGTTCACCTCTCTACCACCATTTAATTAATTCAGTAACTTCATTTCTAAGTTTAACAAACTCCGGTGCTGCAATATCTCTGGGCCTTGGAAGTTCATTTATCAGTGTTTTCTTTACTGTAGTCGGTTTGTTAGTAAGAACCATGATCTTATTTCCTAAATAAACCGCCTCTTCAATATTATGGGTAATAAACAAAACCGTCGTCCCTGTCATCTGCCACAGTTTTACCAGTTCATCTTCCAGTTTAAACCGAAGCTCAATATCCAGCTGTCCATATGGTTCATCCATCAAAAGAAGTTCCGGTTCTGTTGCAAATGCCCTTGCAATACTTACTCTTTGAAGCATACTTGCAGAAAGCTGTTTCGGATAATATTTTCTGTATTTTGAAAGGCCTACGATTTCCAGATATTTGTCTACCTGTTCCTTTTTTCTTGCTTCAGGGATTTTCTTTATATCAAGACCAAAGCGCACATTTTCTTCTACAGTAAGCCATGGCATAGTGGAATCTCCCTGAAAGATATATGCAATATTCTGCTTTTTTGGATCTACCTGTTCTCCATTTAGAAGAATTTCTCCATCAGTGATATCATAGATCTTTGTAAGACTGTTCAGGAATGTTGTTTTTCCACAGCCGGTAGGACCAACTACACACAAAAGATCTCCGTCCTCAACATCAAACGACATATCATTTAATACAAGCAGGTCTCCAAATTTCTTTGTCAGATGATTTACTTTTACTTTCGTCTTTTTTTCACTCATTGGATACCATCTCCCTATAATGTGCTGTCCAGAATGCTGGTAATCTCTTTGCGGAGAGCCAGGAATTCCGGGGAAACCAGATTTCTCGGTCTTGGCAGATCAATCTTATATTCTCTTTTAACAGTCGCTGGGCAATTTGTAAGCACCAGGATTCTATCTGCCAGGTAAAGAGCTTCCTCAATATTGTTTGTAACAAAAATAACGGTTCGTTTTTCAGCTTCCCAAATTCTCTGCAGTTCCTCCTGCATAAGATATCTTGTCTGCGCATCCAGTGCTCCGAATGGCTCATCCATAAGCATTAGCTTTGGTTCATTACAATAAGCACGGGCAATACCTACTCGCTGCCGCATACCTCCTGACAACTGTACCGGGAAAGACTTTTCAAATCCGCTCAGCCCCACAAGATCAATATATTTCTGTGCACGTTTCTGTCTCTCTGCTTTTGGAACTCCTGCCATTTTCAATCCATATTCTACATTTCCCATTGTGGTCATCCAGGGAAATAATGCAGTTGACTGAAACACAACTCCCCTGGAGGAATCTGGCTTGGTAATTTCTTTTCCCATAAATTTCATACTGCCAGCTGTTGCTTTTTCAAATCCTGCAATCATATTAATGATTGTCGTCTTGCCACACTGTCCAGGTCCAAAAAGAACCAGAAACTCGTTTTCTCTTGCTTCTAAATCTAAATTTTGAACTACCGGATGTTCGCCCTCCGGAGTAATAAAAGTTTTGCTCACATTTTTACATTCTACAATATTATTGTGATTTATTTTCCGCTCTTGTTCCATCGGCATAATACATCCTCCGCCCTTCGCATTATAATCGCCAGAATATAACCAACAACACCGATCATCACGATTCCAGAAAGAATCTGTATCATATCATTGTTATTCATTCCGGCTACGATCATCCATCCAAGTCCTTCTGAAGACCTTACCATCTCGGCAGCTAGTACAGTTGCCCAGCTGCTTGAAATAGCAACTTGTAATCCTGCAAAAATATTTGGCACTGAAGCAGGAAGCACGATGGTAGTAAAGATTTTACGTTCACTTGCGCCAAGCATTCTTGCTGCATTGACAATTTCCGGATCAACACTTCTGGCTCCAGCCATAGAGTTCAACGTTGTATTAGAAAATGATGCCAGAAAAATCAAAAAGATTTTTGCATCTTCGCCAAGTCCAAACCAAATAATAGAAATCGGGATCCATGCAATCGGAGGGATCGGACGGATAATTCTGAATAATGGATTAAAAATCGCTTCTGCAATCCGATACCATCCCATTAAAAGACCAAGCACCACACCAACTAACGAACCAATTATAAATCCAATCATTACTCGTAACAGACTATATCCTGCATGTGCCAGAATACTATGGCGTCCAACTTTTCCCACAATACCTGTGCCTACAGCCTTCAATACATCAAAAGGTCCAGGAATGAGTAATCCAAGCTGTGTAGCCTGTGTCCCCCAGTACCATAAAATGATAAATGCTCCTATGGATACCACTGCACAGACAGCACCTATTGATTTTTCAGATAGTTTTTTTCCATTTGTCATTTTGCATTCATTCCTTTCGCAACATGAATTTCCACCAGATGAAGCAACGCATCAAATATTGCTCCTACTGCGCCAATAGCCAGCATTCCAACAATGATGATATCCGGTCTGGAAATTGCCCTTGCCTGCTGGATCATATAACCAAGTCCTTTTGTGGATGCAAGGAGTTCAGCTGCAACCAACGCTGTCCAGGATGTTCCCAGAGCTACTCGAAGTCCTGTAAAAATCATTGGAAGTGCGGTCGGTATTGCGATTTTAAAAAGCTTCTGACTGTCTGATGCTCCAAAAACATCCCCCACCCACAAGTGTGTTTCTTTTGTCTGACGTATTCCTGTGTAGCTGTTTACAATACAGGCAATCAACGCACCCAGAAAGATAACTAATGCTTTTGATGTAATTCCAATACCAAACAGCAAAATAAACATTGGAATCCATGCAAGTCCGGGAATCGGACGAACCAGGTCAAACAATGGTCTTACAAATCTGTCTACCCATTTATTCCATGCCATTGCTATACCAAGCGGTACCCCTACGAGTGCGCCCAATGCATATCCTAACAAGGCAACTTTAATACTGGACCACAGATGTGCCTGCAAGGTTGCTCCATCAGGAGCTTTCGTATGCAGCTTATCTAAGAACGTATTGAAAACTTTTACCGGTCCCGGAAATACTGTTTCTGATTTCATATGAAATACATTGATACACAGAAACCAGATTAGAATTACTGTACAAACTGAGACAACGGAAATGCAAAAATATTTCATTTTATTCTTTTGTTTCATTTTTACCCTCCATATTTTCTCTTAAATCACTTGTGGGACTGATTTTCAATTCTATTGAATTAAAATCGTCCCACAAGTGATTTTTCATTTCCTATCAGGATTCTGCATTTCTGCTTTTCACTGTTTCAATAAAAGATTTATCAATGCTATTTTCTACATTTTTAATATCGTCATCTGTGAGCATTTCCTGATCTACATAGAATTTTCCGATATTCAGCATAAATGCGCCTAACGGATTCTCATCTGTATCTACAGTTTCACGTGTAAAGTAATCTTTTACTGCAACTTCCGTACTCATATCTGAATCACTATATGTAATTCCTTCGTCAGCATACCACTGCACAGCAACTTCTTTTCTCTCATCTTCATTTGCCATAATATCTTCACAGGCTTTATAGTAGCATTCCAGGAACAGTGCCAGATCATCTTTTCTTTCTTCTGCCACATCATTTTGTGTGAAAATGGTATCAATAATCGGACTGTCAGAAACCATATTCATATCACATACTTTAACATAACCTTCTTCTTCAAGCTGATTGGTATATGGCATTTTATTGGCAACAAGATCTCCCTCGCCTGTAACAAATGCCTGATATGCCTGCGGATAATCCATAGAAACCATGCTGAAATCATCTGCTGTCAATCCAAAATGTTCCATATACTTAATAGCCTGATAGTGGGCTGTTGTTGCCAGAGGCCCTAAAATGGAAGCTCCTTTTAATGTTTCCGCACTTCCAATAATTCCATCCTCATCAGCGCCTGCTTTAGCTATGTCACTATCTTCCCTTACATAAATGGATTCGCCGCCAGTTGTGATAACACCGTCGCCAATATACGTGTACATTCCTGTTCCAAGGGCATAAATAGAAGCCATTCCACTGACAGCCACATCCAGTTCTCCTGCTGCCATTGCTTCGTTGATCGGTGCACCAGTTGCAAAAATCTCAAGATCTACATCTAAGCCCGCATCCTCAAAATATCCCTTTTCCTGAGCCCAATGTACCGGAAGGCCAAGTGCATTTGCCATTGTTCCAACAATCAATTTCTCTCCAGAACCTTTCAGTTCATCTGCGCTTACCGGAACAGCCATTGTTCCTGCAAGCATGCAAGTTGCTACTACTAATGCCACTCTTCGCTTCATGTAAAAACCTCCTGTTATTCTTTTTTACTGTCTTCTTTTGCTTTTGAATACGTATTCATTTGATGTTTTATTTATACCATAAATAATAATTATTGTCAATAAGTTTCCTTTTATGTTCTGTTTTTTTGGTTATATATAACATTTTGATTTTTTATTTTTGTAGAATCTGCATATTTCTTTATTATTTTTGTTTGCATTATATTCTTTTTTATGCATCTTGTACATTTTGATTCAGGCAGCCAAAATCTATAATCCATAAAAAAAGCAGGTTCCAAAGAACCCGCTTCTAATCAAATTGTTGTATCCCGGATTTCCAAATGTGGCTTGATCCATTCATGGGCACTTATAGTTTCTCCACTGATCAGTTTCAACAGAAGTCTGCATGCCTTACTCACCATAGTGTCAACTTCAACATGTACTGTACTCATCTTAGGTATCAACACAGATGACAACGGTACATCATCCATCCCCAATACCTGAACCTGCTCTGGAATTTTTATATTTAGATTCCTCAGAGCCTGTACAACACCAAGCCCTACAATATCACTATAAGTAAAAATAGCTGTTTTTTCTTTTGTAAACTCCTCTATATTCTTAGCGATACACTCATATGCACTGCCGATTCCGATTTTACAATTAAAGATATCCTTTTCTTCCAAAACGTATCCACATTCTTCTAAACCATCACGATATCCGTCCATACGCCTCTTGGCATCCGATTTTTCATCACTTACTGTTATATGGATTTTTCTGTATTCGGGAAATCCACCATAATATTTTCCTGCGATATAGCCTCCATAATAACTGTCTGAAAAAAAATAATTCAGGTTTTCACGTATCTTACTACCTGCATTCATCATAAACACACATGGAACCTTGAACTCCTCAATAAGCTTGATTTCATTATCAGACAGTTCCATTCTCAATACAAGAAATCCATCTACTTTTTTCTTACGGACAATTCTCTCAAAGCTGGAAAAATCATCAGCATCACGATCATAATAAATAACCATAATATCATAATCAAAATGGCTTAATTCCTTCTGGATCTGATCATAAACATAGGCAAGCATACAATTTTCAGTCATACCCACAAAATGCTTTGGAAACATTATTCCTATTGTCCCTGTTTTACTTGTCCGCAAGCTTTGTGCCTGACTGTTAAGCTGAAAATTGTACTCCCTTGCCTTACGCAAAATATATTCCTTTTTCTCTGGAGTCACCAGATCACTATTATTTAATGCCCTTGAAACCGTTGACTGCGACACGCCAATCAACTTGGCAAAATCTCTTGACGTCATTCCTTTTTTATTCATTCCATTCCCCCAAATAACACATTACAATAAAAATCGCCCTTTTATTTGTAATTATAACCAAATTTTCAGCTATTAGCAATATTATTTTTGACAAAATATGCAATCAAACAAAGCATTGCCAGACCGGCTGGTTTTGGTGTAGAGTATATATTAAATGGAGAGCTGACAAATTTCGCCCTCTATTGACGAAATGCAGTCTCCAGATTACTAATACATCTGAAATAATAAAAGGGAGAAACATATGGAACAGCCAAAAATTCTTGTAGTGGGAAGTATCAATATGGATCTTTTTGTAAAAGGTGCCCATCGCATTCCCTCCTATGGTGAAACCATCCGATGCGGCGAATACGGTTTTGCTTCCGGTGGAAAAGGATCCAATCAGGCCTTTGCAGTTGCCCGTCTAGGCGGTTCTGCTACCTTTGTGGGCCGTATTGGAGATGATGATTATGGAAAAAAAGTAACCGCATCCCTAAGAAATGCTGGCGTTAATACTGACTATCTGGTAGTTGATCCAGACACCCAGACCGGACTTGCCTTGATGCCCATTGAGCCTGGTACCGGACGATACGTCTGTTATGTTGCCATGGGTGGAAATGACCGCCTTTGTCCGGAAGACGTAAAAAAAGCCATGGACGCCCAGGCTTTTGATATGGTTCTTATGCAGCTTGAAATGCCTTTGGAAACCATCTATGGCACCATAGAACTGGCAAAAGAACGTCACATTCCGGTATTTCTGGATGCAGGTCCTGCCATAGATATTTCCCTGGAACGGCTGAAAGGTCTTTTTATCATTTCTCCTAACGAAGCCGAAACCTTTGGCCTTACCGGGATCTGTCCGGACACAGATGCAAACGCTTTCAAGGCTGCCCGGCTGCTTTATGAAAAGACTGCTCCCACATATGTGATCCTGAAGTTAGGTGACCGGGGGATTCTCCTTTATAATGGAAAAGAATCCCTCCGAATTCCCTGTTTTAAAGTTGATGCTGTTGACTCCACCGCAGCAGGAGACACATTCGGTGCTGCACTTGCCATCTCCCTTTGTAAAGGGCTTTCTATGATGGATGCAATTCGCTATGCTCAGGCAGCAGCAGGAATTTGCGTATCCAGGACAGGCGCCCAGAGTTCTATCCCCACTCCGGAAGAAATCTGCCGATTTTTGGATTCCCATCCAAATCTGAATTAGTCCCATGCTCGCGGAAAGTTTTTATGTAATAGGAGCATTCCGACGCAATCATAAAAAAGCGTGCATCCTGTGGTTGATAATGCCACACAAATGCACGCTTTTTTATGTAAGTCCTGTCAAGAATGCCTCGGCATTCTTGCTGCGAGGTGCGCGTCATGCAATTGCATGACATACTTCTCCTGCGCACCTCTGCAATCCTGCCGGAGGCTATATCAGCTGGGGGATTGACTCCCAGCTGATATACAGGCTGAAATCATTTAATGGTCAGATCAAGGCAAAGCTTAGTTCTTTCAATATTACCCATTCCAATGTACAGGGTCTCGCCTTTTTTCAGCTTAACAGATGCTGTCCTGGATGGCAGGAATGTGTTTGCTGTGATTTTCTTAGTATAGCTCTTGCTGATGGACCAGCTGTATGCAGAACAGATATACATTACATCTGTTTTCTTTTTGTTCAGCTTAATGGTCACACGGTCAAGACCATAATAGCCGTTTTTGTACAGGCTGCTATGTGCTGCAAGAATATCACTGGCAGAACTTCTTCCTCTTTTACGAAGATTTCCAAGTGTAATCTTGTAAGTCTTTGTTGCCGGTGCTTTAAATTTCACATAGCTGTATGTGGAGCTTTTCTTGGTTGCCTTTGGAAGTGTTACAACTGTCTTTCCCTTTTTCACTGCTTTTGCTTTTGTTTCCTTTGTAACAGCTGTCACCTTTGCTGCAGCGCTTGCTTCCACTGGAAGTGCCAGTACCATGACCATTGCCAGAAGCAGTGCAAATACTTTTGTAAATTTTCTCTTTTTCATTTCTGTTGTCTGAGCCAAAGCTCTCTCCTTATATTATTTGCAGTTTTCCTGCAAATATACATTATCATACTTTGTTCATTTTGTCCATATTTTTCCAAATTTCTGTAATTATCATATTTTGCTACTTTTCACTAATCATGGCGTTTTTCCGAACCTCTGTGATCGTAGCATTTCCGGAAATTTCACTTCCCAGTCCATAAACCACATTGCTTAAGGTGTACTGCCCCTGATTTACAAAAATTTCAATCAAATTTGGCTCCACAAAAATATCCAGCTGTGCTTTCTCTCCAACATAAGGCGTACTGCTTTTTGTTCTGTACCTGGAATCCTCTACAAAAACCTTCTGCCGGTCAGTACAAATGCATCCCTGTTTCATTTCCAGATCAAAACCTCCAATAAAAAGGCTTTCTCCCTCTTTCATGTCTGCTTTTATGTACAGTGCGCTGCCTTCTTTTAGTATCTTTTCTGCTGATTCTGCTTTCTGAAAATACTTCCATACCTCTGGATGTACATAAAAGCAGATCTTTTCATTCTGGATCCTTACCTCTCTTGGAAGGCACATCATCCCGTTCCATGGCTGTCCATCCGGTCCATTCACTGGCTCAGGCATACGCATCCAGGCGATCATCACCCTTCTGCCTTCTTTATCAAGATTAGACTGTGGTGCATACAGATCTCCACCATAATCTACCCGTTCATACTGATCTGCAAGAGTAAGCTTTCCTGTTTCAAGATCAAAATCAGCAAACCCACACACAGAATGATTGGCATACTCCTTGCCATCCTCCTGGATCCCCATAGGCGAACCAATAAACACTCTTTTTCCGTCAACCAGAAACAGATCCGGACATTCCATGGTATGTCCATAACGGGCATTAGTACACTGGGACAGATATTCCCAAGACAGCCCGTCCCTACTTGAAAACAACACCAGCCGTCCAGCCTGATGATTCTCAGTGCTTCCCAGGATCATATAATATCTGCCATTTTCTTCCCATACCTTCGGATCTCTGGTGTCCGCAGAATCTGCAATTTTCGGATCACGGATCACTGGAATGATCTGTTTTTTGTCCTTCCAGTTATCGAAATGAAAACCATCTTCAGATGTGATCATACTCTGACTTGTCTCAATTACACCTTCTGCCTGATGAATATTCCCAGACTGTTCTTTCAGATAGCGAACTGCAGAATAGTATAAAAACAGTTTTCCATCTTTTTCCAAGGCACTTCCGGAAAAAATGCCGTTTCTGTCATAATCCTTAGTGGGAAAAAGTGCCACGCCCAGATGTTTCCAGGTAACAAGGTCATCGCTGACCGCATGTCCCCAGTGCATGGTGCCCCATACAGGTGCATATGGGAAATACTGGTAAAACAGATGATACTGCCCCTTATAATAGATAAATCCGTTTGGATCATTGATCCAGTTTCCCGGAGCTTTTAAATGCAAAATATTCTTTTTCATAGTTCCACTCCTCCTGTTTTATTTCACAGCACCTGCCACAACACCATTAATGATCTGCTTCTGCAATGCGATATAAAGGATCAGCAACGGAACCACACATAACAGAAGTCCTGCCATAATCGTGCCATAATCAGCAGAATATGTGCCATAAAAGCTATAAGTGGATAAAGGTAATGTTAAAAGCTTTTTGTCTGTCAAAACCAGTGACGGAAGCAGGAAATCGTTCCAGAACGCAAGGGCATTCAAAATCAATGTGGTAGACATGATCGGCTTCAGCAATGGGAACACGATCTTGAAAAATGTCTGAGTGTGTGTACATCCGTCAAGATATGCTGCCTCCTCCAATGCAATTGGCACGCTGCCCCTTATAAAACCATGGAACATAAACACTGTCATGGACATGGAAAACCCTACATGCATAAAGATCAGAGTAAGTCTGTGGTTCAGCAGATTCAGTGTTCCTCCGTAAATGCTTACCAGCGGGATCATAATGGCCTGGAACGGAATGATCATGGAGGCAACCATAAGGGCAAAAATAATTCTGGTCAGCAGATTGTTATTCCGTACAATAAAGTATGCCAGCATAGCAGCCAGTATTGTAACGATTGCTGTTGCAGATACGGTAATGATCAGAGAATTCTTGATGGCATTCAGGAAATCCATCTGATTAAATGCTTTCGCAAAATTATCAAAGGAAAGGCCTTTCACTGTAAAAAGCCAGGAAAAAGGACTTTTAATAATATCTCTTTTCTGCTTCAGAGAATTGATCACAACCATCAGAAATGGAAACATATAAGCTATAAAAATAAGGATCATCCCTGCCATTGCAAAGGTTCTTACTGATCTTTTCTGAACTCCTGATGAACTGTTCATTATGCAGCTACCTCCTTTTTCTTAGTGATATAAACCTGGATTCCACTGATGCATGCAACGATCAGGAACAATACAATAGCTTCTGCCTGGCCTGTACCAAATTGTCTGGATGTGAAAGCTTTTTCGTATACATGCATGGCTGCCATTTCAGTGGAACCATACGGTGCGCCGCCAGTAAGAGAAAGGTTCACATCATAAACCATAAATGCTCTTGAAAGCGTCAGGAAAAGACAGATCGTGATGGATGGCATCATCAGTGGAAGAATGATATTCTTCATTTTTTTCCATCCGGAAGCTCCATCAATGCTGGCTGCTTCCATAACTTCTGTATCCAGTCCGGTAAATCCTGCCACATAGATCAGGATCATATATCCGGACAGCTGCCATACAGTTACAAGCACCATGGCCGCAAACGCTGTATTCGGCTTTGACAGCCAGGAGATCTCAAAAAGATTCCAGTCTGTGGCTTCTCCAATGCTTACAAATACTCTTGAAAATACAAACTGCCAGATATATCCAAGAACAATTCCACCGATCAGATTGGGGGTAAAGAAACCAGCCCTGAAAAAATTCTGTCCTTTAAAACCTCTGGTCAACAGATATGCGATCAAAAATGCCAGTACATTTACCAGCACTACTACAGCGATCACATACTTGAAAGTAAGTACAAGAGAACTCCAGAACTGAGCATCCTTTGCCATGGCAGCAAAGTTCTTCAGACCTACAAAATTCTTTACAGACGACACTCCGTTCCAATCAGTCAATGTTAAATAAACACCATATAAAAACGGTACGATCACTACTGCCAGGAAACAAAACAAACCAGGCAGTGCAAATATGCAGAAATCTTTACCTTTCCTTTTCGTATTCATGGTTTTCCTCCTTTTACTGCTCATCCCAATAGTTCTGAATTGCATCCATAAGTTCTTCCCTGTCGCATCTGTCCGCCAGATATTTCTGCATAGCAGCGCCAAGCACAGACCAGTGATCGTTTGGAACAACTGCTGCTGCATTATAAGTCCGGTCAGTCTGTACCTTTTCAAAAATATCACGACTCAAAGGATCCAGCGGCTCATTTGGATTGTTCTTAAATGCCGGGATCAGATTACAGGTTTTGACAAGCATCTGCTGTCCGATCTCAGAAAATACGATCCAGTTCAGAAATTCTTTTGCAGCATCCTGCTGCTCCTTTGACGCCTGCTGACCATCCAGCATTACCTGCTTTGAGGGTGCCGCCTGTATCTTTGTATTTACAAAATCATCAGGGTCATTATTCAGGAAATATGGAAGAAAACCATACTCATCATCACTTTTGGCGCCAGCCTCTTGCATATTTGGCCATGCCCAGTTACCATTAAACCAGAATGCTGTTTTTCCATCAACCAGATCAATGGCCATCTCATCATAATCTGCACCAAGGGGATCTCCCTGTGCCACATTGTATTCTTTCAGTACATCAAACAAATCCAGAAGCTGGGATACGCGTTGGTAATCCTTTACCTTCAGCTGTCCGTTTTCCAGGTCTTCTACTGCCTTGGCAGCCCCCTCCGAAGTTCCATCGTAAGTTTCATACAGGTACTGAAGATGATGGGCTCCTAAAGACCAGTCTTCCTTTGCAAGAGATACTGGTTTTTCCATTCCGGCATCCCGCATTTCATTCAGAAGTGCTTTAAAACCATCTAGTGTATTGATCTCATCTGGGTTCAAGTTTCTTCCCAAAGTTTCTTCAATCACTTTTTTGTTATAAATAATGCCTTTTCCTTCAACGCACAAGGGCATACTGAAAATATGTCCCTGAATCTCTGTTGCATAATTCCCAGCTTCTTTTACCCAGTCTTCCCCGTCCAGTACCAGTGCTTTTTCATCTGCCAGAGCCTTAACATCTGTAGTATCCAGAATCGCCATGGTAGGTGCATTTCCTGAATTATACATGCTTACAACTTTGGTATAAGGAGAATCTCCCTCTGTTACCGGCATAACCTCAATATGCACCCCTGCTTTTTCTTCAAAGATCTTGCTCATTTTCTCCAGGGCGACCTGAATCTCCGCCTTGGAATTCAGAAGTGTGATCTTCGTTCCCTGCAGACTTTCATCGTATGCAAAAGTATCCACAGAGGTATCAATGGGTTCCTCTTTTACTGTATCATTTTCATCATCCGGATCACTGGCAAATCCGAACCTGCATCCCGATAAGGATGTAACTGCAAGCACTGTGCTTAAACCAATTGCTGCAGTTCTTTTCCACTGCCTAAGCTTCATCATACATTCCTCCTGTACTTTCCCGTTCTTTGCTTCCAATTCTTCTTGGATAACCGGTTACGTAACCGGTTACTTTATATTTCATATCCTACCTGTATACACTTAAAAAGTCAATATACATCTTTATTTTCGTGAATACTGCACTATTTTTATTTTTCATTTTTGTGCGTCTTGCATAACCGGTTACTTTCCTTTATGTAACCGGTTACTTATGGTTGTATAATTCGATTTTGTTTGCTATACTACAAACATAATAAAATAGCAGTTACGAAAAAAGGAACAATTATGGGTAAAAAAAAGAAGGTCACCTTCAGTGACATTGCCAAATTTACAAACTTTTCCAAAACAACAATTTCAAGATATTTTAATGATCCAGATTCCATTACCCCAGAGAACCAGCAGATCATATCGGATGCACTGGTAAAACTGAATTACCAGGAAAACAAAGTGGCCCGGATCCTTGCCAATGGAAAGACCGAATTTATCGGTATCATTATCCCTAACTTATATCTGCATTATTATTCAGAGATGCTGAATCAGATCCTCTGTACCTATGAACAGTATGGATACAAATTTCTGGTATTTATCGGAAATGAAAATGAAAATACAGAACGTCAGTATATTCAGGAACTTATGGCTTACCAGATTGAAGGACTGATCGTCCTCAGCCACACCATTCCTTCCAAAGAGCTTGCAGATCTGAAAATCCCTATTGTGGCAATTGAACGAGAAGATCTGTACATTTCCAGTGTAAATACGGATAATTATTCCGGTGCCAGACAGGCAGTCCAGCTTCTTGCCAGCCATCACTGCCAGATCATGCTTCACATTAATAGTCCCACAAAGGAAAATATCCCCGCATACGGACGTATTTCGGGATTTCTTGATTATTGTCGGGAAAACCAGATTCCTCATGAAATGTTTATTGAGGACCTGGGAATTAACGATGAGGATCTCCATCAGAAATTCACCTGTATTCTGGATCAGATCCAAATGAAATATCCAGACAAGAAAAAAGGCATATTCATATCCAACGATACCTATGCCAGTGTTTTTCTTAATCTTCTGATCCGCAGATATGGAAAGCTGCCTGATGATTTTTATCTGGTAGGCTTTGATAATTCCCCTATTTCCCGCCAAGCAGTGATTCCCATCAGTACTGTAGGACAGCAAATCAACAAGATTGCCCAGGAATCCATGAAGCTTCTGGTAGGACTTATGGACTCCCAGAAAAAGCGCAATCCTGCCCCTTTATCTGAGCCTGTCCATAAAACCATCCCCCCTCTTTTGATTCTAAGGGATACTACAGAAAAAAATATTTTTTAATGAAGAAAGACCATGGCAACCGTTCCTGCAGTAAGCAGGAACAGTCCAAGGGCTTCTTTTTTATTCAGCTTTTCTCCAAATACAAAGTAAGAAAATCAGGAAAAGAAGAGTCTTACTGCTGTTGCTACTGTGGAATCCGTTTTCTTGATCCCACATTTTGCAAAAATAGATGTTACACCTGCAAAAAATGCAGATCCTGCTGCATATAAAAGCTACATACAAATCCTTTCTCTCAAGTAAATTTATTACGTCAACAACTCAAATGTATGATACAGATCCATCCTTCCATACCCCCACTCTCTGTTTGGATATGGATAATTTTCCTCACGTCTGGCTCCTCGCTGGAGATAATTTTTCACGCTGGTTCCTGTAAAATAAGGCTGATTTTTGCGGATAATGGCCCACTCAAACATAAGAGCTGCCACGCCTGCTGTCTGGGCCGCTGCCAGGCTGGTACCAGAGGCTTCCCCGTAGGTACCGTTAAGAAGCGGGACACGTATACCAACTCCCGGTGCTGCCAGCTGTGGCACTACCATTCCATTGGGCATAAAGCCCCGGCTTGCATAGAGATAAATACTGTTATCCCGATACTGATATGCTGTTACCGTCATACTTTCCATAGAATCGCCGGGGGAGGTAACAGTTGAATAAGGGGACGGTTCCAGGAAATAGGTTTCATTGGAGATCAGTCCTTCCACAGGCAGCCAGATATGAAAATTAATATTATGATTTTCCCTCTCACGCACAAAAATCTTCCAGATTCCAGAAGCCGGACTTACAAATCTGAAAAATACCAGGGTATTCCCAGTCTGTCGTTCAATCGGTACATAATTTACATAGATCTTTGTTTCCACAAAAACAAAAGACAATTCCTGGGTAACTGTTCCAAGGAAGGAACTTATCTCCAGGTTTTCTCCTGTGGGAGACTGTATGGAAAGATTGTATATTTCCGGTGGTTCTCCCCAGAATTCCATTGTAAATCCTTTTTCCCCAGTTCCTACCCGCAGCTCTGCTACAGACTCACCTCTCCGATCTCCCAAAGCACCGGCAAAGTGATGTCTGGATGCCCCTTCATTTCCTGCGGCTGCAGATACAGATACCTGTGCAAAACCGGCCAAGTAATCCACATACTGGCTTAAAGGACTTTTTCCCAGATGTGCTCCCTGACTGGTACCAAGACCCAGACAGATGGAAAGGGGCATGCCCAGTGCACGGGCACATTTCATTGCAAAAGCCATCCCCATCATAATATCATCTTCCTGAAACACGTCCTCAGCCTGAGACATCTGATAAAAATCTTTAATATATTTCTTGGCATGTTTAAGCTTTATCACGATTAAAGAAGCTTCCGGTGCAGCCCCTGAAAAATCCTCCTCAGGTACAAGATTCCCAGCAGCCACTGCTGCCAGCATGGTTCCATGTCCATTAGTATCTACAGAAGGAACTGCCTCAAGAGGCTTCTCCTGCTCCATGGCATGGTCAATATCCTGTTTCATATAAACCTTTCCATAAGGAGCCATCCCGTCTCCGTCTCCCATAAGGGACTGATCCCAGATACAGGCGATCCTGGTGCCTGAAGGTGACGAAAAAACCGGATTCTGATAATCAATCCCTGAATCGATCACCGCTACTGCAGTCCCCTTTCCTTTAAGCCCCAGATAAGGATGATTATGAAGCCTGGTAATACCGGATGCACCCAGTGCATTCAGATCCATATAAGTATAACACTTAGGAATTGTATTATAGGAATCACTGTTTATTTCCAACGGTGGAAGCTGTGCCAGCGGCACATATAGTACTCCGTACACCTCACTAACCGGATACAGGCTTGCTCCCGGTATCTCTTCAAGAGGACTTGGCATATTCTGTACATACTTTACAATAAAATTTCCATACTCTTCACTTTGTGCAGGTACCACTGACTGTTGTTCCTGCAAAGGAATTTCCTGATTCAATTCCTCCTGCGAAAAGAACATAAGCATAACCTCACCCAACTACGAATCATTGGTTAAGCTTATGCCTATCGCTTCTGTTTTATTCTATTTGAAAGATTCAGATCCGCATATCAACCGTTTTCTTACGTACAGCCCCATATAAAAACAACAGTAGCCCTGCACAAAACGTAAAAATCGAAATAAACTGAGAAGTAGATAAAATACCTACATTTCCCCTTTCCAGATCTCCTCTGTAAAATTCCAGGATAAAACGCCCCACACTGTAAAGGATCAGATACAGACCTGCCACCTGGCCTTTCTCTTTCAGATGCTTTGCCGCCAGAATCAGCACAAAATAATGGGCAAAATCAAGAACACTGGCATAAATCTGAGTTGGAACTAGGGGCACATAGTTAGGGGCAAAATCAGAATTAGTAAAAGTGATTGCAAAATGGGAAGCGGTTTCTTTTCCATAGCAGCAGCCGGCCAGAAGGCATCCCAGCCTTCCAAATCCCTGTGCCAATGCAACCGAAGGGATCAACAGATCAAAGTATCTAAGAAAATCCATCTTTTTTATATGGCAGTAAATATATGCTGTCAGTATTCCTCCCATGATCCCGCCCAGCACCACAAACCCATCTGTCAGGCTGTCAAGCAGAAATCCAGGATCCTTAAGGATCATTCTCCATTCAGTGAGCCAATAAAGTATCTTTGCACCTACGAAACCGCCAGCCACACACCAGAGCACAATATAGAATACCTGGTTATAATCCATTTTTTTCTTTTTAGCACGGTACTCTCCTGTTAAATAGGCAACAAGTATCCCTATAGCAATCATCAGACCATAGCCGTATACAGTAAAAGGTCCAATGGTCAGCAATTCATTCTTCATAATCAAATCCTTTCAAGACTTCAAGCAACTCATGATTCGCATGATCGTGTCCGGCCGGACTCCCTGCTCCTCCGTTTTCAGGCTCCCATTCCCCGCACACATCAGCAGCCTGTAAAGGAAGCTTTCTCGCTTTCAAAAAACTTTGTAATTCCTCCAGACAGCTTTTTAGTTCTGTCAGAGACATATCTCCCTGACTCCAGGTTGTTTTTACCTCCTGCTCATTCAGTACATCCTTATCCACAGACAAATACACAGGCGAAAACTTCCCTGTTTTTTTCTCATACTCTGAAAGCATCTCCAAAAAAGAAGCCGCCACACCGGAACTGCTGTTAGTTTGCCGGGCAGCTTGCAGATCTTCCCTGCTAAAAAATGTGACACGTTCCTTATACACCTGCTGCACCTGGTGGAATGCCGACTGATCCGGTCCCACAAGAAACACATGATCCAATAATTCCACAGATTCCAGTGCATCTGCTATCCATCCGCCGCAGGACAAAAGACCTCCAAAAGCAGGGGGCTGCATATCTGTATGATTATCAAATACAAGCAGAGAAAACGGGTTCTTAGCCTTATCCATCCAGATCCTGGTCATATAATGATAATTGCCGGAATCAATAAAATGTATCCCTGAAAGTGTAAACTCTCCGATCTTTTCCCTGATTGCCCTGATTGCCGGTTCATCACAATAGCAGTTGGTACCGGAAAGATCCTCCAGCCGAACCCATGTGGATCGTTCCTCTCTCCAGAAATCCTGCTCTTCATATGCCCCTGACAAATTCATCAGAAGGATTCCGGATTCTCTTTCTTTTTCCATAAATCAGTTCTGTTCCTGTTCTTCCAGATGATCGCTTTCCGGGTTCTCTTCTTTTGTTTCCGCTTCGGAAATCTCCTGGGTGTCCTCTACTGTTACATCCTCTGGAGGAATCACCTCTGTACTTACAGAAGCTGCCCTGGAATTCCACTCTGGAATGATCTCTTTCTCTTCTGCTGCCTCTTCTGCTGCCTCTTCTGCCTTTGTATCCGGTTCTTTTTCGGCATGTTTCTCAGGGGTTTCATCTGCTGCAGTCTGTACTTCCCCTGACAGCCCCTTTTTCAACATAACAAATGATACTACATCCAGAATACCGTCCACCAGAAAGGCCCATCCGGCAAACATCAGCATTCCATTAATGCTCTGGAAATTATACATCATCAGAAATACACCCAGTCCCACAAATACAAGGCTTTCAATGAGAAGGAATTTCCACGTTTCCTGTGTTCTTTTTTTCAGCTTCATGCTACCCCGAAGAGTCCAGATGCTGTCCACCAATACCAGTGCTCCCAGCATCAGCGGAAGAAGTTTCACTACGATCTGAGGATTTGTAAAAAGAAACAGGCCGATCACAAATACGATCACACCTGAAAACAGATCCAGGATCGTAGCCTTGTCTTTTTCTGCGGCAAAAAGGAAAATATGGTACAGACCTGCTCCGATCAATACCAGTCCAAATACTACTTTACATAGCAGATTCACTGTACCTACAGGCATAAATACAAGACAGATCCCAAACAGGATATAAAAAACAGATGTTACGATCTGTCCTTTTAATAACTTGCTTAATTTTTCGCTCATGGCACATACCTCCTTGATGTATTTTAGTATACCTCTTTTGCCTTTTTTCGTCCATAGGCATTCCTTTCCTGTTTGTGCAATTTGTGCAGGATTATTTATCTTTAAAAACGTAAATTTGGAAGTGCAAAAGCCCCGTTTACACTTGAAGTTTTCCACTGTGGTATTATAATGAAAAAGTCGAATTATCTCGAAGATCAAAATCTGATTATATTCCATTATGTATGATTTGATTGTATTCCATTATGATTTAGGAAGGATTTACCATTTTGAAAAAACAAATAAAACATTCACGAATTGTTTTGACGGTTATCCCCGTCGCCGTTGTTCTGACAGCCGGGATAACTTTTTTATTCTCACGTTCTGATAGTGAATCACAAGTATGCCAGCAAAATGTTGCCCGTTTAAAGGAGCTTGAAAATACAGACATTTCCTCTGTGGAGCAGGCCATTTCGGATATCCAGGGACAGCTGGATGCACAGGCAGATGCCCAGGCCCGAGAGGATATTGTCAATTCTTCCGGTATATTAACCAATGTACAGATCCGTCAGGCTTTTGCAGGAAGTGTGATCGTAGGTGATTCCATTACACAGGCCATTTCAGAATACGGATATCTGGACACAGACGTAGTTGTCAGTAAAAGGGGCCTGTCTGTTGTAAATGCCCAGGAGCAGTTCAGTACCGCCATCAGTCTGAATCCCAGCCATGTTTTTCTTGCTTTTGGTACCAATGACCTGGAAATCTACAATGGAGATCCTACAGGCTTTATCGATGCCTATAGGGAGAAAGTTCAGATGGTTAAGGATGCTCTCCCAGATGTGCCAATTTATATCAACAGCATCCTGCCTATCCAGGATTTTGCCATTGCCAGCAATCCGGCCCTTGGCTACTATTCACAGTTCAACCAGGCTTTGTCGGATTTCTGTGATGAAATGGACTGTACCTTTATTGATAACACCTTCCTTGTGGAGGATTCCAGCATGTACGAACCGGATGGTGAACATGTGATCATGGATTATTATCCTAAATGGCTTACTTATATGGCAGAAACGGCAGGTCTTATATGAAAAATAAAAAATCACTTATCATAAAATCAACAATGGTCATACTTCTGGCAGTTTATCTGATCCTGCTTTACCGGGCCGATTATGCCAAGGATGTTTCCATGGATACCATTGCCAAGTCCATGGAAAAATATGACGCCATTACCCAGCTAGGGCAGGAAGACCGGGTGCAGCTTAAGCGCTGTTACCAGATCAATGATACAGATACAGACGGTTATTTCTTTTACAAAGCAGCCTCACCTATGGCTGTAGAAGAAGCTTTCATTGTAAAAGCAAAAGACAAATCACAGGCAGAAAGCTTTCTTACTGCTGCCCAGGATCACCTTTCCAGCCAGAAAAACATTTTCGGAGGATACGGAACTGATCAAATGGCTCTTCTGAACAAGGCTGAGGTAGGTTCCAAGGGGAATTATGTTTACTATTTCTGCGGTGAGGATGCATCCTCCTGGCGTCAGGCTTTTCTTTCCCTGATTTAATATTTGTTCCTGGCCATCTGGGTCTGCAGATTGCCTAATTACATTTTATGGAGATTAATCATTATGGTATTCAGCAGCATTTTCTTTATTTTTTGTTTTTTACCCCCGTTCCTGCTTCTCTATTACCTTGTACCTGAGAAGTTCCGGAATATTCTGCTTTTTATTGGCAGCTTGATCTTTTATGCCTGGGGCGATCCGATATATGTGGTTCTTATGCTGTTTTCCAGCTTTTTTAATTATTACATGGCACTGGAGATCGATCATCTTGACAAGGATCCCAAAGGCCGTAAAAAGAATCTTATTTTTGCAGTCACCATAAACCTTCTGATCCTTGGCTTTTTCAAATACTGGGGATTTCTTCTGGATACCTTCAGCACAATCACAGGGATTTCCATTGCCCATCCCCAGCTGGCACTGCCTATAGGAATCTCTTTTTATACCTTTAAGAACCTTTCCTATATCCTGGATGTATCTAAGAAAAAAGTGTCACCACAGCGCAAATTCCTTACATATGCAGTTTACAGTACCATGTTTCCGCACATGTCTGCAGGACCGATCGTAAGATATGCAGATATTGAAGGACAGCTTACCCGGCGTTCCATCAGCCTGACCCGGCTGGGACTTGGTGCTGAATATTTTACCAAGGGTCTTGCCAAAAAAGTACTGCTTGCAGATAACCTTTCTGCCATTTATACTTCCATTCTCAGTTCTGGAAGCAATTCCGTACTGACTGCATGGATCGGTATCCTTGCATACACCCTGCAGCTTTATTTTGACTTTTCCGGATATTCGGATATGGCCATCGGACTTGGCAAAATGATGGGCTTTGATTTCCTTAAGAACTTTGATTATCCTTACATTTCCACCAGCGTTTCAGAATTCTGGCGAAGATGGCACATCTCTCTTGGAAGCTGGTTCCGGGATTATATCTATATCCCTCTTGGGGGCAACCGTGTTTCAGTTCCAAAGCATATCCGCAACATTTTTGTTGTATGGGCACTGACCGGTTTATGGCACGGTGCAAGCTGGAATTTTATTTTCTGGGGATTATATTATGGACTGCTCCTTCTACTTGAAAAATTTGTCCTTAAGGATTTCCTGCCAAAGCTTCCTAAATGGGCCGCTAATCTTTACACCATGATCGCAGTTATGATCGGATGGGTATTTTTCAGTCAGACAGATTTTTCTTCCATGGGGCATTACCTGTCAGTTATGTTTGGCTTCGGTGCATCTGCTTTTCTGGACAGGACAGCTGTTTACTATCTTAAAACAGGTCTGATCCTTTTTGTGATCAGCATCCTGGCCTGCCGTCCAGGTCTGTACCAGTCCTTTAAAAGACTGATACAGCGAAATGAAAAGGCAGCAGCAGCCGTTAATCTGCTTCTGTTTTTACTGTGTATTGCTTATATGGTATATAATTCCTATACACCATTCTTATACCAGAAGTTCTAAACCAGAATTTATGAGGTCATAAAATGAAAATGAAAAGAAAAAGATTCAGTTACCAGTATTTCTTCCACATCATGGGGATTCTTTTTGCAATCCTGCTTCTGATCTTTATGATATTCAGCCTGGTAAAGCCAGACCGTAGTTTTTCTGAAAAAGAAAACCGGGTGCTTTCTTCCAGACCCGGCTTTGACTTGTCCCAGATTGCCTCCGGCAATTATGAGACCCAATATGAAACCTATGTAAATGACCAGTTTCCTCTCCGTGATCTGTGGGTCACTATAAAGGCAGCCACAGACCGTGTACTTGGTAAAACAGATGGAAACGGTGTTTATCTTGGCAAAAGCGGCTACCTGATGGAGGATTTTACACCACCTTCCAAGGAACAGCTTGACCGTACTCTTAATGCTATGACAGCCTTTGCTTCTAACCATCCGGATCTGAAGCAATATGTGCTGATTGCTCCAAATGCTGTAAATATACTGAAAGACAAGCTTCCTGCTTCTGCCCCGGTAAAGGATCAGAATCAATATCTGGATGCAGTAAGGGATGCAGTAACTGCTCAGGGCGTTACCTTTATTGATGTACGTGATACACTGACCAGCCATAAAGACGATGGGATCTATTATCATACTGATCATCACTGGACCACCCAGGGTGCCTATTTTGCATTCCTACAGGCAGCCGGTGCCATGGATCTTGATTCCTCTTCCATTCCATATGATAAGCTTCCGGTAACTACCCATTTCCAAGGTACCTTATCTGCCAAAAGCGGTTTTCGCTCCAATGAAACGGATGAAATTGATGTGTTCCTTCCAAGAAATGAAGATACACCTGCTTCTGTAGTAAATTATGTATCTCAGCAAAAAAAATCAGCCAGTTTTTATTCCACAGAGCAGCTGGATACCAGGGATAAATATGCCATGTTCTTTGGAGGCAATTTCCCGCAGATCAAGATTTCCACTGCCACAGAAAGTGAGCGTACACTTCTTGTATTAAAAGATTCCTACGCAAACTGCTTTGTTCCGTTCTTAGCACCTTATTACCGGACCATCATCATGATAGATCCAAGATACTATTACGGTGATCTTGAAGAATTAATGGAAGTAGAAAATATCCAGGAAGTTTTATATCTTTATAATGCAAATACTTTTTTCAGTGATACTTCATTGGAACTTGCCTTAACACCACAACAGGGAGCTTAACGCTCCCTGTTTTTTCAGCTGATCGTCTGGAACAGCTTTTCCATATCTGTTTTCATCAATGTATATGTGGCCTTTCCTTTTCCTGTATATTCCGGTGAAATATTAGAATGAATATAACAGGTATCCATGCCAACCTTCTGTGCACCTTTTATGTCGCAAATCTCGTCATTTCCGATCATAATACTTTCTTCCGGCTTTAAATCATATTTCTGCAGGAGAAGCCTGAAAAACTCCGGATCTGGTTTCATAACGGAATAATCGGAAGAGATCAGAATCCCTTTAAAATATTTTTCCAGTTCCAGAAAAGCCAGTTCATAAGCGGTGAATATCCTCTGTGCATTGGAAAGAAGGTACAGATTTCCTCCCTGCCGGGTTAATCTGTCCAAAAGCTTTGGAACCCCCGGATACAGGCGGATATATTCAGTAGAAAGTACACGGAACATCTGTCCTGCATGAACAGCCAGTTCCTCTGATGGCTGTGCCCCTTTTTCTTTAAACAAATCTGCAAATACCAGCTGGATCTGTATTTCCGGGCAGGCCTCATGGCCGTCATTTCTCATCGCTTCCCCCTGTTCTCTGTATTTTTCCACCAATGCACCGTAAGTTTTCCACATTTCTTCCCAAGACCTGTACACAGCGCCATAATAGCCGTAAAACAGACGCATCTTTTCCCAAAGTTCCTGGTTATCCTCTTCTGTATGGATATCTACCAAAGTGCCATATAAATCAAAAATATAATTCTTATATCTCATGCTTTATATCTCAGCTTCTTTATTTAACTGCCTCAAATGCTGCATCCAAAGCTGCAATCAGATCCTCTACACGCTCAATACCGATGGAAAGGCGGATAGTATTAGGCTTAATGCCCTGATCAAGAAGCTCTTCCTCTGTGCACTGGCTGTGAGTAGTAGTGGCAGGATGAATCACAAGAGATTTTACATCTGCTACATTTGCCAGCAATGAGAAGATTGCCAGGTTGTCAATAAATTTCTGGGCAGTCTTAGCATCTCCCTTGATCTCAAAGGTAAAGATGGATCCGCCGCCATTAGGAAGATATTTCTTGTATAACTGGTGGCTTGGCTCTGTAGGCAGTGAAGGATGATGCACAGCCTCTACCTGGGGATGTTTAGACAAATAATCAACGATCTTTAAAGCATTGCTTACATGTCTTTCCACACGAAGGGATAGGGTTTCCAGTCCCTGAAGGAACATAAACGCATGGAACGGTGAAATCGTAGCACCTGTATCACGAAGGATAACCGCACGAATATAGGTAACAAAAGCTGCCGGACCTGCTGCATCAGTAAAGGATACACCATGATAGCTTGGATTGGGCTCAGAGATCCATGGATACTTGCCAGCTGCTTTCCAGTCGAAGGAGCCTCCGTCAATGATCACGCCACCAATGGCTGTACCATGGCCGCCGATAAATTTGGTTGCTGAATGGACCACAATATCTGCGCCGTATTCCAGCGGACGTACCAGATAAGGCGTTGCAAAAGTGGAATCCACTACCAGCGGAAGATTGTGCTTATGTGCTATCTTTGCCAGTGTCTCAAGATCCACCAGGTTAGAATTCGGATTACCCAGTGTCTCAACAAAGATGGCCTTTGTATTTTCCTGGATTGCAGCCTCAAATGAGCCGTCTTCCTCAGGATCTACAAATGTAGCTGTAATGCCGTTTGTCTGCGGTAATGTATGTGCAAGAAGATTATAGGTTCCACCGTAAATAGTCTTGGAAGCTACAATATGCTCACCAGTCTTAGCAAGCGCCTGGAAGGTATAATTAATGGCTGCTGCGCCGGAAGCGACTGCCAATGCTGCCACACCGCCTTCCAGGGAAGCGATTCTCTGCTCAAATACATCTTCTGTTGGATTGGTAAGTCTTCCATAAATATTTCCCGCATCTTTAAGGCTGAACCTGTCTGCTGCATGCTGGGAATTGTGGAACACATAAGAAGTGGAAGCATAGATCGGTACTGCTCTTGCATCTGTTACAGGGTCTGCCTGCTCCTGTCCAATATGTAACTGTCTGGTTTCAAATCCCCAATTCTTTGAATCTTTGATGTCTGCCATTTTGTATTTCCTCCGATTTATCTTTCTTATTCTTTTCGCAGAAAGCTTTCAGCCTTGTTCTCTGCTTCATTGATAACATACTAACACTGTAGGAAACATCTGTCTAATACACAAAAAAAATATCCTGTTATAGTTTGTTTCTATATCAAATGCAATTTCATAATGTTCTTTAAATTATCAGAAAAATCAGAGTGTTTCGTTCATACTTCCCATCCGGTATCCTTGCAGATCCATAGTCACATAAGTAAAACCATATTCTTTCAGCTTTGCAACGATCTGTTCCCTGTTTTCCAGAAGCTTTTGGAATTCCTCAGGCATGACCTCAATACGGGCCATCTTACCATGGATACGTACCCGCAACTGATGAAATCCAAGATCCAGAAGAAGCTGCTCTGCCTGATCTACCATTCCCAATTTTTCCTTAGAAATAGTCTCTCCATATACAAATCTGGAAGAAAGGCAGGCAAAGGACTGTTTTTCCCAGGTAGGTAATCCCATTTCCCTGGATAGGGCACGAATATCTGCTTTATAAAGATTGCAATGTCTTAGCGGACTTTTTACTCCCAACTCTGCCACTGCCTGAAGTCCAGGACGATAATCCCCATTATCATCCATATTTGACCCTTCCGCCACTGCAGCAAATCCTTCTTCTTTTGCAATCTTTCCTATTTTCTGGAAAAGTTCCTTTTTGCAAAGATAGCATCTGTTCTTTGGATTTTGACAGAAGCCCTCAATCTCCAGCTCTTCAGATTCAACGATCCTGTGGCAGATTCCTTCCTTTTCGCAAAAGGCTTTTGCCTCATCCAGTTCTCTTTTGGGAAATGAACAGGACATTGCAGTTACAGCCATGCACTGGTCTCCTAATACATCATGCACTATTTTAAGTAAAAAGGTAGAATCTACCCCACTGGAAAAAGCTACTACAACACTTCCCAGTTCTTTGATATAGTCCTTTAATTGGTGAAGTTTATCTCTTAGCTCCTTGGTTACGATCATTTCTTCACTCATTTTTCATCCCTCTTTTGTCATAGTCATCAAGGAAATTATAGGTCATGTCATCTTTATGATATCCGATCACTGTACGCAGATTAATATTCCGCACACTGTTAAAAATATTGGTATCGATCACATCACTGGTCTTCCTGAATTGTGCGATCAGTTCTTTCATCTCATCTCTCTTTGAACCTCTGCCGCCTCCACAGCTTACACAGTTCTCTGTAAATCTGCAGGCGCACTGGATAAAATGCAGGCCATTGTAATCTCTCCAGGATTTGATCGCGTCCTCATGTACCAGATACAAAGGACGGATCAGTTCCATCCCTTCAAAGTGCTGGCTATGCAGCTTTGGCATCATTGTTTCTACCTTACCGCTATACAGCATTCCCATCAGGATCGTCTCAATCACATCATCAAAATGATGTCCCAGTGCAATTTTATTGCATCCAAGTTCTTTCGCCTTTGCATACAGATATCCTCTTCGCATACGTGCACAAAGATAACATGGATTCCTGTCGATCCCTGCTACTGTATCAAAAATATTTGTTTCAAATACAGTCAAAGGAATCCCCAGAAGCTTTGCATTATCCTGGATAATATTCCAGTTGTCCTCATTGTATCCCGGATTCATGATGAGAAATACCGGCTCAAAATGGATTTTGCCATGCTTTTGTACTTCCTGGATCAGCTTGGCAAGAAGCATGGAATCCTTTCCTCCTGAAATGCAGACAGCTACCTTGTCCCCTTCCTGGATCAGCTGATATTCATTTAAAGCTTTGGTAAAAGGACGCCATATGGTCTTTCTGTATTTCTTTATAATGCTTCTCTCAATATCTGCTGTTTTCTGCTTCTTTTCTTCCTCTGAATCTTTTTGCATAAACCTTGATAAAGTCAGCTTCAGGTAGGCTCTGTATCCACCAGTTACATTTACTGCCTGATATCCCTGCTCTTCCAGAAGATGTACATATTCCTGGCTGTGCTCCCCTGTATGGCAGATCAGATAGTATATCTTTTCTTTATCAAGTTCCCCAAGTCTGTCTTCAAATTCTTCCATTGGAATATTCACAGCACCAGGGAATGTACCTCGGCTGTACTGATCCTGTGGACGGATGTCAATAATCTCTCCTGACTGGATTTCCTTTTGCTCCAGTTCTTCAATTCCGATTGTTTTCACCTTTGCTTCCATCTCTTTCTTATAGATTCTTTGTAACCGTTCAATGCCCAAACAGCTGCACCAATTATTTTCTTTTTACAATGTGTATCTCCGGTATTGCCACATTCTCATAGGTAATAGATTCTTCATGCTTTTCTTTGTCCGTATCGTCATTATGATCCACTTCCCCTGTGTGTATTTCTGGAACAGCCAGATTTTCACTTGTCACCTTATATTCAGCCCTTTTCCCTTTTTTCTTCCTTCCCAGCATCTCTCTTCTCCTTGCCATTATAATATATTAATAAACAAAGTTAATACCAAACTATTAATAAAATCTGCAAACAAACTGCCTACCAGCGGAACAAGCAGATATGCTTTTACTGATGGAGCATATTTTTCGCAGAGTACCTGCATATTTGCCATTGCATTGGGCGTTGCTCCCATACCAAATCCGCACACGCCAGAGGACAGAACCGCCGCATCATAATCCCTTCCCATAACATTAAATACCACAAAATAAGTAAACAGAAAGATCAGGATTGTCTGACCTGCCAGTAATACCAGCAGTGGAAGAGCCAAATCTGCCAGCTGCCATAGCTTCAAAGTGATCATGGCCATTCCAAGAAACATGGAAAGACTGATACCGCCAATATCATTGATCTCCCCCATGTAAATAGTAAATTTGCCGGAGTATTCTCCAATGTTACGGATAAATGCTGCCACGATCATTGCACCGATATAAATAGGGAAGGTCATTCCTGTTAAAGAAAGAAGTCTTGATACTACCGTTCCGATCCCCATGGCAATGATCAGCTGGAAAACAGCTGCCGGGTACATGCTTGTATGCCGCGCATGTTTCTTTTCTTCCTCAACCAACAGGCTGTCATCCTCTGTCACTACTGTATCCAACAGATTTTTCTTCTCAATCAGACGTTTTCCAACTGGTCCTCCCAGCATACTTCCGGCAATCAGCCCAAAGGTCGCACCAGCTGTACAAAGAGTAGTTGCACCACTTATCCCAAAATCCTCAAGAACTGTTCCAAAGGCGCCGGCTGTACCATGTCCTCCCACCATTGGAATTGATCCTGTACACAAGCCCACAAGTGGATTGATCCTCAGAATTTTAGAAAGACCTACGGCCAGCAAATTCTGTGAAAAGATCAACACAATCACAAGTCCAAGAAAAACGATCAATGCCTTTCCACCACTTTTCAATACTTTCAAATTTGCCTGAAATCCAACTGATGTAAAGAAAAATACCATACACACTTCTTTCAAGATGTCATCAAACTGAAATTCCGCTACCCCTGTCACATAACAGACACAGGTAAATATGGCAAACAGCACACCACCAATCACTGGTGCAGGTATACAAAATCTTTCCAGCATATTGATCCTGCGTTTCAGGACCTTACCAAGCATTAAAACCAGCACAGCAGCTGCCATTGTCTGATACATATCTAATTCAATTTTCATCGTTACTCCTCTTGTTATTTTTCTTTTCCGATTTTACACATTGATGCCACAAGATTTATAATAGCTGGCAGCCCCTTCATGGAAAGGGATTCCAATTCCCTGAACTGCTGCATTTTCATTCAAAGTAATATCTGCAGAAAGCGCATATTGGATTTCCTGTTTTTTCTCAAATAAAATTCTGGTGATCCATTCTACAGTTTCTGCATCCAGATCATCACTGACCAAAAGCAGTGCACGCACCCCTACCGTCTGTACCTCGTCTTCCTGTCCGTTATATGTTCCGGCAGGTATAGTATATCTGGAATAAGCAGGATTTACAGTTATCATTTTGTCAATATTTTTTTCGTCCAGGCTTAGCAACCGGATATCACACTGTTTTGACAACTCACTGATTACAGTTGTCTCGGCTCCGGCTGTACAGAAAAATCCATCAATCTTTCCATCCCGAAGCTGCTGTGCTGCATCTGTATAATCAAGATGTACCTTTTCTCCTAAATTGTCCCAAATACCGTATATTGAAAGAATCTGTTTTGCACTCTCTTCTGTTCCGGATTCTTCTTCACCTACACTGACTTTTTTCCCAAGAAGATCATCAATTGTCTGAATCTCTGACTCATCACGTACAATAATCTGGCATGCTTCCATATAAAGTCCTGCCACAGCACTATACCCTTGATATTTCTTACCGTCTGTCCATGAGCCAGTTCCCTGGTATGCAGCCCTGGTCATATCTTCCTGGGCAATTGCCATCTGGATATACCCTTCAGATAACAAACGCAGGTTAGCAGCAGAACCGGCAGTTGTCTTTACTTCAATTTGCTTCTCCTCCTGATCTGCTGTGAGAAGATCCCCAAAGGTATCTGCAAACGCATGGTACATACCGCCGATGCCAGCTGCACCAAATCGAATATGACCTATCGAACCTATACATCCGGTTAAAAGCAGAACCATTGCTAAAAATAGTATTCCCTTTTTTTTCATCCTTCTTCCTCCTGCATATTCTTGGTAATTTCATATTATATCAGCTGGGAGATGACTCCCACCTCTATAGGTGGTGAGAAACAAGCTAGTATCAGTGGTGGGAGTCAATCCCCCAGCTGATATAGCCTCCGGCAGGATTGCAGAGGTGCGCAGTAGAAGTATGTCATGCAATTGCATGACGCGCACCTCGCAGCAAGAATGCCGAGGCATTCTTGAATAACAAAGCGAGCAAGTCTACTTCAAGTTCCATGAGTTTCTCAATCCATCCCGCTATTACATAAAAAAAAGTCCCTGATAATCAAGGACTTAATCAAAAAGGCGCAGACCGGATTTGAACCGGTGAATCGAGGTGTTGCAGACCTATGCCTTACCACTTGGCTACTGCGCCATATCAACTCCCCCTGTTGGACTCGAACCAACGACACTGCGGTTAACAGCCGCATGCTCTACCGACTGAGCTAAGGAGGAATAACCTGAAAGTATTTTGTACCTTCAAAACCACATACATGCTGACATCCTTTGGAATCTTTAACCTGCTTTTTGGTCAAGCCCTCGACCGATTAGTACTGGTCAACTCCGTACATTACTGCACTTCCATCTCCAGCCTATCTACCTCGTCGTCTTCAAGGGGTCTTACTTCTTTCGAATGGGATATCTCATCTCAGGGGGGGCTTCACGCTTAGATGCCTTCAGCGTTTATCCCTTCCGGACTTGGCTACCCGGCCATGAGCCTGGCTGCTCAACCGGTACACCAGCGGTCCGTCCATCCCGGTCCTCTCGTACTAAGGACAGCTCCCTTCAGATATCCTACGCCCACGCCGGATAGGGACCGAACTGTCTCACGACGTTCTGAACCCAGCTCGCGTACCGCTTTAATGGGCGAACAGCCCAACCCTTGGGACCTACTACAGCCCCAGGATGCGATGAGCCGACATCGAGGTGCCAAACCACTCCGTCGATGTGAACTCTTGGGAGTGATAAGCCTGTTATCCCCAGGGTAGCTTTTATCCGTTGAGCGATGGCATTCCCACTTAATACCACCGGATCACTAAGCCCTACTTTCGTACCTGTTCCACCCGTCGGTGTCACAGTCAAGCTCCCTTCTGCCTTTGCACTCTTTGGATGGTTTCCGTCCATCCTGAGGGAACCTTTGGGCGCCTCCGATACCCTTTCGGAGGCGACCGCCCCAGTCAAACTCCCCGTCTGGCATTGTCCCACCGCCGGTTCACGGCGGCTGGTTAGAAACCCAATACTGCAAGGGTGGTATCCCAACAGCGGCTCCTGTGCAGCTGGCGCTGCACATTCTCAGCCTCCCACCTATCCTGTACATGCAATACCGGATCCCAGTACCAAACTGGAGTAAAGCTCCATGGGGTCTTTCCGTCCTGGCGCGGGTAACCAGCATCTTCACTGGTACTTCAATTTCACCGGATGCATTGTCGAGACAGCGCTCAAATCATTACGCCTTTCGTGCGGGTCGGAACTTACCCGACAAGGAATTTCGCTACCTTAGGACCGTTATAGTTACGGCCGCCGTTTACTGGGGCTTAAATTCAAGGCTTCGATTGCTCTGACCTCTCCTCTTAACCTTCCAGCACCGGGCAGGCGTCAGCCCATATACCTCACCTTTCGGTTTCGCATAGACCTGTGTTTTTGCTAAACAGTTGCTTGAGCCTATTCTCTGCGGCCTGTTTCCACAGGCACCCCTTATCCCTAAGTTACGGGGCCATTTTGCCGAGTTCCTTGACAATGCTTCTTCCGCCGGCCTTAGGATTCTCTCCTCATCCACCTGTGTCGGTTTACGGTACGGGTACGGTACAAACAATAGCGGCTTTTCTTGACGCATGGCTCACGGACTTCGCTACTTTATTTCGCTCCGCTTCACAGCTTCCCATTGTGCGGCGGATTTGCCTTCCGCACTGGTACCCTGCTTGCACCGGGCTTTCCATTCCCGGCTTCCGCTTTCCTTACGTGTCCCCACAGTTCTGTCATACCGCAGTACAGGAATCTCCACCTGTTGTCCATCGGCTACGACTCTCGTCCTCGCCTTAGGCCCCGACTCACCCAGGGCAGATCAGCTTTACCCTGGAAACCTTGGATATTCGGCCACAAGGATTCCCACCTTGTTCTCGCTACTCATTCCGGCATTCTCTCTTCCATACAGTCCACAGCTCCTTTCGGTACTGCTTCGTCCCGTATGCAATGCTCCTCTACCAACCTTTCGGTTCCTTAGTTTCGGTGGTGCGTTTCAGCCCCGGACATTTTCGGCGCAGGACCTCTCGACCAGTGAGCTATTACGCACTCTTTGAATGTATGGCTGCTTCTGAGCCAACGTCCTGGTTGTCTTGGAGATCCCACATCCTTTTCCACTTAACGCACACTTTGGGACCTTAACTGAAGGTCTGGGCTCTTTCCCTTTTGACTGCCCAACTTATCTCGTGCAGTCTGACTCCCGGTCATATCTTAGCGGCATTCGGAGTTTGATATTCTTCGGTAGGCTTTGACGCCCCCTAGGAAATTCAGTGCTCTACCTCCGCAAGACTCGATACCGAGGCTAGCCCTAAAGCTATTTCGAGGAGAACCAGCTATCTCCGGGTTCGATTGGAATTTCTCCCCTACCCACACCTCATCCCCACCCTTTTCAACGGATGTGGGTTCGGCCCTCCACTGCCTCTTACGGCAGCTTCAGCCTGGACATGGGTAGATCACCCGGTTTCGGGTATACTCCTACTGACTTTGGCCCTGTTAAGACTTGGTTTCCCTACGGCTCCGTCCCTTAAGGACTTAACCTTGCCAGTAAGCGTAACTCGCCGGACCGTTCTACAAAAAGTACGCGGTCGTGCTCATATGGCACTCCCACAGCTTGTAGACACAGGGTTTCAGGTTCTCTTTCACTCCCCTCCCGGGGTCCTTTTCACCTTTCCTTCACAGTACTCTGCGCTATCGGTCACTAAGTGGTATTTAGCCTTGGGGGGTGGTCCCCCCGACTTCCCACAAGGTTTCTCGTGTCTCGTGGTACTCTGGATCCTGCCATGCTGCCTTTCCTTTCACTTACGGGGCTTTCACCCTCTTCGGCCGGCTTTCCCAAAACCGTTCTGTTAGGATCGGCAGATCATTTTTGCAGTCCTTAACCCCGGAATGCACGCATTCCGGTTTAGGCTCTTCCGCGTTCGCTCGCCGCTACTTGCGGAATCGAGTTTTCTTTCTTTTCCTCCGGGTACTTAGATGTTTCAGTTCCCCGGGTTCCCCTCCATGCGTTATGGATTGGCGCATGGATACATGAGGTTTGCTCATGTGGGTTTCCCCATTCAGAGATCTCCGGATCATTGGATATTTGCTCCTCCCCGAAGCTTATCGCAGCTTGTCACGTCTTTCTTCGGCCCTTAGTGCCAAGGCATCCGCCCTGTGCCCTTATTGCTTGACCATTTGCTTCATCGCCCTAGCGTAGGCGATGCGGTCTCTCGATTCTCTTTTGATAACATTGTTATCGATGTCTTCCTATCTTGCGTTATACCAAGTAAATGCACAGGCTGTACAAAAGGCTGCCGGAAGCTTGCTTCCGTAAAGGCTTTTGGCAGGCTGTATATGCGGCGCAGCTGCGACTGAGTAAATCGGAGATTTACGAAGTGCATTTACGCTCCCCACTCACATGGTATATTAACGTTTTATATCAAGGATGCTTGTGTATCTTATACACAAACTTACATGTATGCAGTTTTCAAGGTACATTTATGACTGATATTTTATCAGTCATTAGAAATCTTAAATCCTTTTAAAACCTCTAATCACTGGTAAAACCAGTTATCATAACAGGGATATCCCCGGTTCTTCTTTTTTTGATCTGGCGCCCGCCTGCTCTCCCACACCGTCTCCAGTGCAGTACCATCGGCCGCTTAGGTCTTAACCGTCGTGTTCGGGATGGGAACGGG
>NZ_JAOQJL010000050.1:0-24658 GCF_025566965.1 Blautia ammoniilytica
GCTTTTTTGTGCTTTTTCTAAAAAAAAATTGAAAAAATATAAAAGAAAAACTTCCACTTAAGAAAAAATGGAAGTTTTTCAGTGCCCTTTAAATACAGCATTTCAAGGAGTTTTAAGCAATGATAAGTGTGTTATTTGTCTGCCACGGCAATATCTGCCGTTCGCCTATGGCAGAATTTATTTTGAAGGATATGGTTCAGCAGAAGGGTATCGCAGATCTGTTCTTGATTCGGTCTGCGGCTACCAGCACAGAGGAAATCTGGAACGGGATTGGCAATTCGGTATATCCGCCAGCACGGGAGATATTGCGGAAACATGGGATTTCCTGTGAGGGGAAGAGAGCAGTGCAGGTAACAAAAAAAGATTATGGAAAATATGATTATATTTTGGGAATGGATCAGAGAAATATACGGAATATGCTGAGAATTTTTGGGGGAGATCCAGAGGGGAAGATAAGACTGTTGCTTGAAATGACAGGGAGAAGCGGAGATATTGCGGATCCCTGGTATACAGGGGATTTCCAACTTACATATTTGGATATAGAGGAGGGTTGCAAAGGATTTTTGCAGTATCTGGAGGAAAATGGAAAGATAAATGGGTGAAATTTGCTGGATTTTCTCGTTTTTTTCTTCTTTACAAGTGGGGCGAGATTGGCTATACTGATTTCACAGCAACTCAATGGGGAGCAGATGCTCCCTTTCTTTTTATAACCGTTTGGGAAAACGGCTTTATCATTGGACATATCGTCCAATTATCTCTTAAAGTATTAGAAATCAAACCGCTATTAGTGTATGAAAGGAACCATATATATGAATAAAAACTATGAAGAGTTTATAGGTGAATTGCGCCTTTTTTTACTTAATGAAACTGGATATACAGAGGATAAGATTTATTTCCGAAAAAAGGGAGAGAAGATGGCGGAAAATGGAGACAGGCTATTTTTGGTGTGTGCAGAAGAAGATGGTATGAAAGAAATATGTGGGGTACATGTGCAAGAATTGTTTGAAGACTATGAACGGGGAAAAGAATTGAATGAACTTGGAACGATGATATTAACAGAGTTAAAAAAAGTAAATCATGCTGAATTTTTTGACAAAACTAAGAATCTTACTGATTATGAAATGATTAAAAAGGATTTATTTATTAGGCTTTTAAATCTGAATCGAAATAAGGATGAATTGGTACATGCTGTATACAGGTGTATTGGTGATATTGCTGTTGTTCTTTATATGAGAATTTCAGAATCTGCAGATGGGATCACCAGCATGAAGATACGGAAGGAGTATCTTGAGGAATGGGGGATTTCCAGGGAAAAGATTCTTGAGGAAGCATTGACAAATACGATGAAAATGACACCCCCAAGGATTTACTGTTGGGAAAAGCTTATTTTTGACCCTGAATATGATGGTGAGGATTTTATGGGTAAAGAGAATAGTGATGTAGAAATTTCCAGAAAATCATTGGGGATTTGCTTAAGTACAACAAAGCGTACTAACGGGGCGGCAGCAATTTTTATGCCAGGTGTTGCAAAACGTATGGCAGAATTGCTGGGACAGGATCTGTATCTGGCATTTACCAGTGTACATGAAGTAATGGTACATGATGCAAGACAGGTTTACCCGGAAGAATTAGAGGATGTGGTCAGTGAAACAGTGAAGGAAACAACACCGGAGGAGGATTTTCTTTCAATAAGAATATATAGATATTGCAGGTCAACAGATAGTATTATCTGCGTTTCAGAGGATGAGGATTAGATAAAAGAGTGCCGCTATGGGTCCACATTGGGTGGAGGCGTGGACTCATAAGGACACTCATCTAATTTACTTATAACGCTGTATCAGGATTCATTAACAGGAATGTAAAGTATCAGCCAAGAATAGCAGCGTCATTGGAAAATTCTTCGCCACTGGCCTGTTCAAATTTGTCCAACAGATTCTTCACAGTCAGTTTTTTCTTCTCTTCACCCTGGATGTCCAGGATTACTTTTCCGTCCATAAGCATGATCAGACGATTACCATGGGCAATCGCGTCTTTCATATTGTGGGTGATCATTAGGGTTGTAAGATGGTCACGGTTTACGATCATGTCTGTGATTTCAAGGACTTTTGAGGCTGTTTTGGGATCGAGGGCAGCTGTATGCTCATCCAGAAGAAGCAGCTTTGGCTTTTTCAGGGTGGCCATTAAAAGGGTCAGAGCCTGGCGCTGTCCACCAGAAAGCAGGCCAACTTTGGAGGTGAGTCTGTTTTCAAGACCTAGGCCAAGAACTTTAAGAAGTTCCTTGTATTCTTCACGTTCCTGCTGGGTGATACCTTTGCGAAGTCCGCGTTTGGTACCTCTTCGTCTGGCAAGTGCAAGATTTTCTTCGATTCCCATTGTGGCAGCAGTACCTGTCATCGGATCCTGAAATACACGGCCAAGATAAGCGGCGCGTTTATGCTCGGAAAGCTTTGTTACATCAGTGCCGTCAATAACGATCTGTCCTTCGTCAACTGGCCATACACCAGCAACTGCATTTAGAAGGGTAGATTTTCCTGCTCCATTTCCACCGATTACAGTAACAAAATCTCCTTCATTTAATTTCAGGGAAAGTCCGTTTAAAGCGATTTTTTCATTGATGGTACCAGGATTGAATGTTTTATAAATATTTTTAACTTCAAGCATTGTGATTTCCTCCATGTTTTGCTGCTTTTGTAAATTTTCCTTTCCAGTATGGGATCGCCAGGAAAATAGCAACGACAAAAGCGGACAGCAGTTTCAGCAGGTCTGTATCAATACCCATCCAGATTACTGTCTGCAGCACCAGGTAATATAAAATAGAACCAAATGCCACGCTTAAAAGCTTCAGTGCAAAGTTACGAAAAATACGGCTGAAAATGGCTTCGCCGATAATAACAGCTGCAAGACCGATAACGATGGCACCACGTCCCATATTTACATCTGCAAATCCCTGATACTGAGCAAGAAGGGCACTGGAAAGTGCAACCAGTCCGTTTGAAATCATCAGTCCAAGTACCTTGCAGAAATTAGTATTGATTCCCTGTGCCCGGGACATATTGGCATTGCAGCCGGTAGCGCGAAGAGAGCATCCAAGCTCAGTTCCGAAAAACCAGTACAATACAGCGATCACAACGATAATAAAAAGGGCAACGATCAGAATTGTATTCTGGGTGATAGGAACATTTTTGATCCGGCGAAGGGAAACAAGAATGTTATATTTGTCAACATTGATTGCCTGATTGGCTTTTCCCATGATCTTTAAGTTGACAGAATAAAGGGAAAGCTGTGTAAGGATTCCAGCAAGGATTGCAGGAATACCCATAAATGTATGGAAAACACCTGTAAGCAAACCGGCTGCCATACCTGCAAGAATGGCAACAAGAAGGGAAATCCATACGTTGTGGCCGTTCAGCATCATCATAATACATACGGCTCCTCCGGTACACATGGTACCGTCTACAGTCAGGTCGGCAATGTCAAGTACCCGAAAGGTAAGATAAACGCCAATTGCCATGATTCCCCAGATCAGTCCCTGGGCAGCAGCTCCGGGGAGAGCCTGGATTAAGTTCATAATTTGCATGATTGTATTCCTCCTGTTAATACAGCGAAAAGCGAGAGAGGTATTTCCCTTTCCCGCTGTCCGCTGATAGTGCATGAAATTAATATTATTCTTGAATTTAAGTTATTTTCTGATCATTCTTCAATTGCTTTGTAATCATCCGGAATCTCAATGCCAAGGTCTTTACAGATGGTTGGATTGTATTCTTTTGTAAAGTTTGGTGCATATTCGATTGGCATAGTAGAAATGTCTTCACCGTCCTTCAAGATACGAACAGCCATTTCGCCAGTAGCTTTTCCAAGATCATAGTAGCTGATAGAAAGAGTAGCAACACCACATCCCTGGCAGATACCTTCTTCACCTGCGATTACAGGAACCTTTTCTGCACTGCAGATATTGTTGATGATCTCTGTATTAGAAGCTACTGTGTTATCTGTTGGAACATAGATCACATCACTGTCAGATGCGGCAGATGTAGCAACAGAAGCAAGGTCGTTGGAATCAGAGAATGCATAATCAGAGCATGTATAACCAAGATCTTCAAGGGCTGCTTTTACTGTATCAACCTGATACTGGGAGTTTGCTTCTGCAGAACAGTACAGCAGTCCTACAGTTTTTGCATCCGGGAAAAGTTCATTCAGCATAGCTGCCTGCTGATCCAGCGGAGCAAGATCAGACGTACCGGAAATATTTCCACCTACTGTACCGTCAAAATCATCAATTTCAAGAGCAACGCCGTAATCTGTAACAGCGGTTCCAAGAATCGGGATATCAGTAGTGCCTGCTGCGGCAGCCTGCAGGGAAGCAGTTGCATTGGCAAGGATCAGGTCTACATTGTCTGATACAAGACCATTGATAATCGTAGAACAAGTATTGGAATCACCCTGTGCATTTTTTTCTTCAAAAGTTACGGCATCGCCAAGAGCATCTGTAAGGGCGTCCTTAAATCCCTGTGTTGCTGCATCTAATGCTTCGTGCTGAACAAGCTGGCAAATACCTACGGTGTATGTTTTGTCACTTTCTTCTGCGTTGACAGCGGTAACACTGCCTATGGTTCCGATTGACATTAAGCTGGCCAGTGACACGGCTAAAACCTGTTTTTTCATAACTTTGTATCCTCCTCGAATTGTATTTAAACTATATTCTCCTATTTGAAAATGTACTGGTTTTGATACTGCATTTGCATTTTCAGAAATTAAGTAACTATTCAGTAGGAATTATCCGTGAGGGTACTGAATTGTTACGAAATTGATATAAGGAGAGTGTTTATTTATAATGTAGCAGTATAACGCTTTAAAGTCGCAAAGTCAAGGCGGGAAATAAAAAAATGTATATGGGAGAATAAAAAATCACATATGCAAGAAATAAGGATTATACATGAATTTTCCATTTCAACGGATATGTGGCCTGATGGCAATTTCTGCATATTTTATAGAGAGAAGATAAAAGGATAGAAAAGAAATGGCTTACTCGATCATGTTGGACGCCGGTCATGGGGGTTGTAGATAACGCAAGTAATGAAAACAACGAAAATACAAGGAGAAAGGCAACTGTTGTACCTATTAAAATAGAATATGTGTGAGAGGACAAGCCTTTCAATAATGTAGACGTTCAGAAATGAGCGTCTATTTTTATACCCAAAATGAAAGGAGCATTAGATTTATGAAAAAGACATGGAAACGATTGTGTACGGGCTTCTTAGCTCTTGCAACTGTCGTTACTGCTTTACCGACTACACCCGTTCATGCAGAAAGCAAGCAATACTGGACAGAAAGTGCCGAGCGTGTCGGTATCATTGAAAAAGTAATGAATGACGGTTCTATCGGTTCGACATTCAATGAGGGCTATATGAAAGTCGAGGGCGAAACTGCCTATTGTATTGACATCAATACAGATTTTAAGAATGGCTACAAGACCAGAGCTGACGCAAGCTCACGCATGAGTGCCGACCAGATTTCAGATGTGGCGTTATCCTTAGAGTATGTCAAACAGTATGGCGAAGCTCACAAGGAATTGAACTACAAACAAGTCTATCTGTTGGAACAATGTGTAGTCTGGCAGAGATTGAGCGTACATCTTGGCTGGCAATGTGATAACGTGCGAGCTTCTTATAATGAAATTCCAAAGGCTACGCAGGACGAAGTTTTCTCTGGTGCAAAAGCCTTTGTCAAAGAGAATAAAGGACGCTATGAATGTGGCGGTTATATCTACTCTGGCGAGGGGCAGGAATTAGGGCAATTCTGGGCGAAACTGAATGTTGGAAATGCGAAACTGCAAAAGACTTCCAGTAATACCAGCATTACAGACGGTAACGGGAATTACTCTGTTGCTGGTGCAACATACGGTGTCTTTTCTGATAAGGACTGCACGAAACAGCTTGCCACCCTTACGACTGATGAAAACGGAAATACAGATGTTGCAGAGGTAACGGCTGGCACAGTCTATATCAAGGAATTATCCGCACCAGCAGGATATAAAGTGGATAAAACAATCTATTCATTGACAATCAAAGCTGGCGAAACAGCAACCTTGAAAGTATCAGATACACCAAAAGTAACAGACACTTTGATTGAGCTTTTCAAAATAGATATGGAAACACAGAAAGACAATCCGCAGGGGAACGCTTCTTTAGCAGGTGCGGAATTTACATGGAAGTATTATGCTGGCTTCTATAATAAAGACAATCTCCCTGCCGAAGCTAATCGTACATGGGTTACAAAGACAATCGCTGAAACAGACAGCGACGGGACAACTCACTACATCACAAAATTAGCGGACGCATACAAGGTGTCTGGCGACAGCTTCTATATGCAGGAGGGCAAAGCCGTTCTTCCACTTGGGACACTAACCGTTGAGGAAACAAAAGCTCCAAACGGCTACTTGTTAGACGGTGCATATATGCAGGCTGGCGATAAGTCCGAACAGATAAAAGGCTTATATGTAACACAGATTACCGAGGACGGCGACCTTGCCGTACTATCTGGAAGTAACCAGTTTTCCGTATCTGACAAGGTTATCCGTGGCGGTGTGAAAATTCAGAAACGAGATTTAGAAACGGGCAATACAAAGCCACAAGGAAGTGCTACCTTGAAAGATACTGCTTTTGACATCATTTCCTTAAATGATAATGCGGTATTGGTTGAGGGCAAGTTATACAAGAAAAATGAAGTGGTAAAGACAATTCGTACCGATATTGAGGGTGTCGCTTCTACTTCTTCCGACCTTTTACCTTACGGAAATTTCCGTATCGTTGAAAGTGAAGCTCCCGACGGTTACTTAACTGACGGTGCAAAACCGATTGATTTTACAATCACAGAAAATGGAAAAATCGTGGACTTAACCGACGAAGCCCATTCTATCTACAATCAGATTAAGCGTGGGGATATTGAGGGTGTAAAAATCGGTGCAGGCACACACAAGCGTCTTGCTGATATTCCCTTTAGGATCACAAGCAAGACAACGGGCGAAAATCATGTAGTGGTAACTGATGATAACGGGCAATTCTCCACTTCTGCTGACTGGGCTTCTCATAAGCACAATACCAACGCAGGAAAGACCAGCGAGGACGGTGTGTGGTTTGGAACTTCTGAACCAGACGACAGCAAGGGTGCATTACCTTATGATACCTATATCATTGAAGAATTACGCTCTGATAGTAACAAAGGCTTTGAACTTATCCCACCTTTTGAAATCGTGGTATCAAGAAATAATCTTGTGATTGATTTAGGAACGCTGACTGATGAATACGAAAAAAAAATCTCTATTTATACCACAGCGGCCAGTAAGGACGGCAAAAAGACTATCCTTGCAGGAAAAGAGGTAACAATCGTTGATACTGTCAAATTAGACGGACTTACAAAAGGCACAAAGTATCAGTTGAAAGGCTGGCAGATGTTAAAAGAAGAAAATGCCGAGCTTATCATTGACGGAAAACGTGTGGAAAATGACTATACTTTTGTCGCTGATGATAAAGAAATGAAAGTAGAAATTTCTTATACATTCAATGCGTCTGCTTTAGGTGGCAAAAACCTTGTTACTTTTGAAGAATTGTATGATTTCAGCAATCCAGACGAACCCGTGAAAGTTGCAGAACACAAGGACATTGAGGACGACGGGCAAACCGTACTTATCACAGAGCGTATCATCAAAATTCATACGACTGCTACCGACAAGGACGGCAACAAAGAGATTGAAGCTGGAAAAGAGGTAACAATCATTGATACCGTAACTTTAGAGGGCTTAGAAGTCGGTACACAGTACAAACTTGTGGGCTGGCAGATGTTGAAAGAAGAAAACGCCGAGCTTCTTATCAATGGAAAACGTGTGGAAAGTGATTATACCTTTACTGCTGACAGCGAAACTATGAAAGTGGAAGTTGCTTTTACCTTTGACGCTACTTCCCTTGACGGCAAACAGCTTGTAACTTTTGAAGAATTGTACGATTTAAGCAATCCAGACGAGCCGAAGAAAGTTACCGAGCATAAGGACATTGAGGACAAGGGACAGACGATTACCTTTAAGGAAAAACCAGAAGTCCCAGAAGAACCCGAAACACCACAGACACCAGAAAAGCCTAGCAGACCGAGCGACAGTCCCAAAACGGGCGATAACACCAACCTTTACGGACTGCTTGCACTTCTTATGACTTCTGGTGCTGGACTGGCAGGTATCTTCTTCTACAAACGCCGTAAAATGAAGAAATCATAAGGCGGTAACGGTATGAGGAAAGAAAAATCATGCTCTCCGCCGAAGCTGTCAAACGGCAGACTTTTGCTTATTCTGGCTTGTCTGCTTACGACCTGCAAGAACACGGATAGTCAAGGGTGCGAAGCATTGATTTTACCCTTTACTATCTGTGGGATTGCTGGTACTTCCCAAACTGCCAGAATAAGAAATCACAATCAATTTATCAAAAATAGAAAGAAACGAGGTAAAACAATATGGAAATGAAATATGTCGTGCCAGATATGGCACAGTCTTTTGGAACTCTTGAATTTGCAGGCGAAAGCGACCATGTTTTTGACAGAGATAAAGATAACCGTAGAGTTTTCGCAAGAAGAAGCTACAACCTTTATTCAGATGTGCAGAGAGGGGAAAATGTTGTCGTGGAAATTCCCGTGCAGGCTGGCGAAAAGAAGTTCAAGTATGAGCAGAAAGTAAAACTTGTCAATCCGAAGTTATATGGCAGAGGTTACGCAATCGGGGATATGGGACATACCGATTATGTGTTGCTTGCTGATGATATTGTAGCAGTTGAAGAAAAGTAAAGGAGTGAAGAATTTATGAGATTATCAAACGGGTTTGTTATTGACAAAGAGAAAACATTTGGAGAATTAAAATTTACAGCGGTGCGTGATGTGTTCTTGCAGAATGAGGACGGGACACCGAGTACCCAGCTTAAAAAGCGTATCTATGATTTGAAGTGCAGTCTGCATGGTGGAATTATCCCCGTGTCTGTACCGCCAGAAGTACCGTTAAGGGAATTTCCGTACAATGCAGTTGTGGAGCTTGTCAATCCAGTAGCCGATACGGTATCACGAAAGACTTATACGGGTGCAGATGTGGACTGGTATGTAAAGGCAGAGAATATTGTGTTGAAAAATAAAGGCAATCAGAACGCAGGCAGTCCACAGAACCATACACCGCAGGGACAGCCGAAAAAATAGGCTTACTGAATAGATTTTCATTGTAGCGGATATATGGAACTGTTATAATATGGGTATGAAGAAACGGACAAATAATAAGGTGTAAAGGAGACCAGCTATGAAAGATAAAAACATTTTAATTTGTGTGGGAATAATTATTTATATTGCTATGTCTGGAATTGATAGATTTGTTTATCATATACCTAATATTATTTATATACCAGTTGCAATTCTTGGTATTGCTTTAATTTTAATTGGCTTTTTCAAAGATAAATTTAAACAAGAAAATTTCGATTTATAGAACTGAAAATTAAAGATTTAGAAAAGGTGGTAAATATGATAGGGCTAATACTAGGTAATATAATGGTGGTTTTAGGGGTATTCAGTATTATCAAAGGTAAATTGCCCCTTATCAAAAGATATAATGGGGTAAAAAACATAAAGCTACATTCAAGAATTGAGGGAACAGCTATATTATTAGTAGGAATTATGCTGATTTTTCAATGTTTTATATCACTAGGAAATGTTGAAATAGTTATCATTATTTTATCAATTTGTATTTTTTCGTTGATACTAGAAATTGCATTAAAAGTAATATAAAATTCCCATTTGCAAAACTTCATATCCATACACACAAAGCAGTTAGTCTTAGGATTGACTGCTTTTTTTGTACCCAGAAAGGAGTGATTGATTTATGCGTAAGATTTGGAATAAAGGACACCGTATCAGAGCCAGCGACAAGCACCTTGTCTACCACTTTTCCATAGGGATGCTTCTGGTGGTATTCGTGGCGGTTCTTTTGCTACTCAATATCAAACAGCTTATGCGTACTGATTGGGAGCATTTCAGCTTGTTAGAAAACGGCTTGACGCTCTCCCCTTACAACTTCATAACCATATTGATAGCGACGGGTGTTTGTGCATTGGTCGCTTTTCTATATTACCGCTTCTGTTACGACAGTTTCAAGAAGCTCCTGCACCGTCAAAAGCTGGCAAGAATGGTACTGGAAAATAAGTGGTATGAAGCCGATACCGTACAAGACAGCGGTTTTTTTACTGACCGGCAAAGCAGATCAAGGGAAAAAATCGTCTGGTTTCCAAAGATTTATTATCAAATGGAAAAGGGACTTCTTCATATCCGCTGTGAAATTACGCTGGGGAAATATCAAGACCAGCTTTTACGGTTAGAGGATAAATTGGAAAGTGGCTTGTATTGTGAACTGACCGACAAGACCCTGCACGACGGCTATATCGAATATACCCTGCTTTATGATATGATAGCGAACCGTATTACCATTGATGAAGTACGGGCAGAAAACGGCAGTCTTAGGCTGATGAAAAATCTTGTCTGGGAATATGACGCACTCCCTCACGCTCTTATCGCTGGTGGGACGGGTGGCGGTAAAACTTATTTTCTGCTGACGCTCATTGAAGCCCTACTGCATACCAACGCTGTCCTTTACGTCTTAGACCCGAAAAATGCGGACTTAGCAGACTTGGGGACAGTTATGGGAAATGTGTATCACACCAAAGAAGAAATGATTGATTGCGTCAATGCCTTTTATGAGGGCATGGTACAGCGAAGCGAGGAAATGAAGCGACACCCGAACTATAAGACGGGCGAAAACTACGCCTATTTGGGACTGCCACCCTGCTTTCTTATCTTTGATGAATATGTGGCATTTTTTGAAATGCTGGGGACAAAAGAAAGCGTGAGCCTACTTAGCCAGTTAAAGAAAATCGTCATGTTAGGACGACAAGCAGGTTATTTCCTTATCGTTGCCTGTCAGCGTCCAGACGCAAAATATTTCTCGGACGGTATCAGAGATAACTTCAATTTCCGTGTGGGATTGGGGCGTATCAGCGAATTAGGTTACGGTATGCTGTTCGGTTCAGATGTGAAAAAGCAGTTTTTTCAGAAGCGTATCAAGGGGCGTGGCTATTGTGATGTGGGAACAAGTGTTATAAGTGAATTTTACACGCCTTTAGTCCCGAAAGGACATGATTTTCTACAAGAAATCGGCAGGCTGGAAGAAAAAAGGACTGCAAGCAACGAAAGCTGACAGTCCTACTTCAATTTCAATATGTCGTTTGGGGAACATTCCAGAAAATCACAGAGCTTTGCAAGGATTGTAAGGTCAATTCTGGAAACTTTGTTCTTGCAATAGTTATTAAGCTGTGTCCTCTGTAATTTACACGCTTCACAGACTTTGTTTTTGCTGATATTCTTCTCTTTCAAAAGATTTTCTAAATCAATATATACCTGCATACGCTGTACCTCGTCTTTTCTTTGAATTATAAGATACAACTGTATTGATAAATAAGATGTATTACCGTAGACTGTATTATAATACACCCTACAAGAAAGGACAGTAACAGTATGTGCAAAAAGAGAAAAATAATAACAATCACGGTACTTTTTGTGCTGGGAGTGGCGGTTTCCTATCTGCAATGGGGACGTGAGATTGATGTAGTAGGAAGTATGGGGACTTCATCAGAAAATTTCCATGAAGAACACGTTACCTTTACGCTCAACCGTCTTATCATTACAGATAAAGAAAAGTGTGCAGAGGAAATCATCAAAAAATGCAGGGAGAATGATTTTGCTTCTACTCTGTTCAGCTATGATGTGGCAAAGCCCAACGCTTTATATGGTACGGTGTACCGTTCCCGTTTTTCCATGAAAGGACAAAAGCCTTTGTTTCATTTCCGATATACACAGACAGCGGACACGCTCGGTTCATACAACATTGTTGATGATCCAGAAGCGTTCACGCTGGTAATCGAATAACGCAAGGCAGGACGGGACGGCGACGTGCGAAGCGAAAGGCGACGGCACGGACTAGCCGTTGCTGGTGTGGCGTAAGCCACGCCAGCAGGTAAAACCCCTCGGTATCTAACAGAGGGGTACGTTTGCAAATAGACAATAGACAAAAAACATAGGAAACATAAGGCTTCTGGCATGGTTTCCTAACAAAAATCGACTGTGAAGTCGCCTTAAAAAACTTCACACTTTACAGATTGGGGGTATGGTTCTGAATGAAGAACAATGGATAAAAGAATTACGGGAGAAACGGATTGCTTACGGTATCTCACAAGGCAGGCTGGCGGTGGCTTCTGGTATCACAAGAGAATATCTCAACAAGATAGAAAGCGGAAAAATGAAGCCGTCAAAGGAACTTCTGGAAACTCTGCATAAAGAACTGGCAAGGTTCAATCCAGAAGCACCGCTTACCATGCTGTTTGATTATGTAAAAATTCGTTTTCCCACGCTGGATATACAGCACATCATCAAAGATATATTAAAACTGAATATCAATTATATGCTCCATGAAGATTACGGACATTACAGTTATACGGAGCATTACTCTTTAGGGGACATCTTTATCTATACGTCGGCTGACGAAGAAAAAGGTGTCCTTTTAGAGTTAAAGGGGCGTGGTTGCAGACAGTTTGAAAGTTACCTGCTGGCACAGCAAAGAAGCTGGTATGACTTTCTTATGGACGCACTTATAGACGGTGGCGTGATGAAGCGTATCGACCTTGCTATCAACGACCATACGGGCATTTTGGATATTCCAGAGCTTGCGGAAAAATGCAGGAAACGGGAATATATCGGAAAGTCCAGAAGCTATAAGTTTTACCAGTCGGGCGAGCTTATCAAACACAGAGAGGACGACAGAGAATATATGGGACGCACCCTTTATCTTGGTTCGCTGAAATCTGATGTGTATTTCTGTATCTATGAAAAGGACTATGAGCAGTACGTCAAGTTAGGGACACCTCTGGAAGAAGCCGACATTATCAACCGTTTTGAGATACGGCTTCGCAATGAACGTGCCTATTATGCAGTACGAGATTTGCTGACCTATTATGACGCAGAACAGACCGCCTTTTCTATCATCAACCAGTATGTGCGGTTTGTTGATGAAGAACCAGACAAGCGAAAAAATGACTGGAAACTCAATGACCGCTGGGCTTGGTTTATCGGCGATAATCGGCAAAGTTTGAAACTGACGACAAAGCCAGAGCCGTACACCTTAGACCGCACATTGCGGTGGGTACAAAGGCAGGTAGCACCGACCTTGAAAATGCTGAAAAAGATTGATAAGGGAAACGGTACAGACTACATGGAAACAATCGAACAGCAGGCAAAGCTCACAGAAAAGCATGAAATGATAATCAAACAGCAGACGACCCCTGCAAAAGATTTGGTGGAAAGTTAGGAGTGATAAAAAATGTGGGTATTATTAAAAGACTTCCTGCTGGTATCTATGGGAATGGGTATCGGCGTAGTCTTGATGTGTATGTTAAGTGTCGGCAAAGAAGCCGACTATAAAATACAACAATTAAATGAAAGTGAGGACAATTAAATGAATTTCGGACAAAATTTATATCAATGGTTTTTATCAAACGCACAGAGCTTAGTGCTTATGGCGATTGTGGTTATCGGTATCTACTTAGGGTTCAAGCGTGAGTTTTCCAAACTTATCGGCTTCTTAGTAGTTGCCTTGATTGCTGTCGGCTTAGTATTCAATGCTGGCGGTGTGAAAGATGTACTGTTAGAGCTGTTCAATAAGATTATCGGTGCATAAAATTTTATTGTAGTGCTGATATAGGAATGGTATAATTTTCAAGAAAGGTAATCAATCAAATAATGATTATCTAAAATGACAAAGATAAAAACGCAAAGCATTTTATTATGCGAGAGCTGGTAGGTAGCCCAGCCGTCCTATGTTTATAGGGTAAGTAACCTGCCCCTCCGGGTTGTCCGTTCTTTGTTTGGAAATAAACAAGGAGGGATTGATATGAAGACAATAAAATGTAAATTGACTGTGTATTTTGCAGAACCTTTTTGGGTTGGAGTTTTTGAAAGAATTTGTGATGGAAAACTTTCCGTAGCAAAGGTAACATTTGGTGCAGAGCCAAAAGATTACGATATTCAAGAATTTGTGTTGAAACATTATTATGATTTACAATTTAGTCCAGCAGTTGAAACGATTGTAAAAAAGGATAAGAAAAATCCTAAAAGAGTTCTTAGAGATGTAAAGAAACAATTACAGAACAATGGAATTGGGACAAAATCGCAACAAGCTCTAAAATTACAACATGAATTAAAAAAAGAAGAATATAAATCTAATTCCAAACATAAAAAGCAAATGGACGCAGAACAAAAGTTTAAGTTGAAGCAACAAAAGAAAAAAGCAAAACACAGAGGACATTAAATGATGTTGCTATATCATAAACTAAAAATTTTATAAGTTCATATCTACACACAAAGCAGTTAGTCTTAGGATTGACTGCTTTTTTCTTACCTAAATTTCAGATTGGAGTGATGAAATGAACGATATTTTTAAGGATATGCAGGTAAAAGTCGGCTGTGAATACATTTCAGACCTGCCCTCTTACAAACGTAAAGTATGGCATGAAATGAAACGACTGAACCCTACTGACTATGAAGAAAGACAGTTAGAAGATTTTTCAAAGTATGTGTTTGGTATGTCGTACCAGACCATAAAAGATGTGATGAAACAACAGAAAGGACGTGAGGAACAATGCAGGAAACAAGGGTGCTGGTGGAAACGAGAGGAACAACTGGCGAAGAAACAACATCATACTGGTTCGACTTGCCGATAGATGTTGCCGAGCTTGAAGAAAAGTTAGGTATCGGTGCAGAAAGTGGGGATTACCGCATTATCGAAAAGGTGTTGCCTTATGCTGATGAAGTTCACGAACATACAAGCGTGTACCAGCTCAACGAATTAGATTTTATGTACCGCCAGCTTTCAAGTGATATGCAGGAAGAATATGTATCACTGCTTACGGTGTTTGAGAATTTAGAAGCACTTTATATTTGCAGGAACGTGATTACCGTTTATCCCGACTGCAAAAGCATGATAGATGTTGCAAGGCAAAAGCTGATGAATGACCCGACGTTCAAACATTTATCCGAGGACTGTCAAGAATACTACTTTGACTTTGAAGCCTATGCTTCTCACTTGCAGGAACACGGGAAATTTTTAGTAACAGAACACGGTATTTTTGAACTGCCAGAGTAGGAAATGAGGTGGTGCTTATGATTGATGATATGGCGGTTTACATTGCTAATCTTGGCAAATACAATGAGGGCTATTTAGTTGGTGCTTGGTTCACGTTCCCCATTGACGAGGAAGATGTAAAAGAAAAAATCGGCTTAAATGAACAGTATGAAGAGTACGCTATCCATGATACCGACAACTTCCCCATTGCGATTGGCGAGTATGTTTCCATTGAAGAACTCAATGAGATGTATGAAATGATAGAGGAACTTCCCGACTATATCGTAGAATGTCTGGACGAATTTATCAGCCACTACGGGACGCTGGAAGAAGTCGTGGAACATAAGGACGATATTTATTATTATCCCGACTGTGAAACCATGACAGACGTTGCCTACTACTACATAGACGAATTGCAGGCACTTGGGGATATTCCACCCAGCTTACAGAACTACATTGACTATGAAGCCTACGGGCGAGATTTGGATATGGGCGGTTGCTTCATTGAAACAAGCCGAGGTATGTGCGAGATACCATATTAACGCTGGAAGATCAGCGACAAGCATTGTTGCTACTGACAGCGTATTTCTCTTTTAAGGGACAGTCTGAAACATGGCTGTCCTTTTCTATTTTGAAAGGAGCTGAAAGAACTTGAAAAAGATTAAAAGCTACACGGGTATCTGGAACGTGGAAAAAGTCTTGTATGCAATCAATGACTTTAACTTGCCCTTTCCCGTTACCTTTACACAGATTACATGGTTTGTGATTACAGAATTTATCATCATTCTGTTTGGGGATATTCCCCCACTTTCCATGATTGAGGGAGCATTTCTCAAATACTTTGGTATTCCCGTTGCTCTCACTTGGTTCATGTCGCAGAAAACCTTTGACGGAAAGAAGCCGTACAGCTTTTTGAAATCACAGATAACCTATGCCCTGCGACCTAAAATCACTTATGCAGGAAAAGCCGTAAAACTGCATAAACAGATACTCAATGAAACAATCACGGCAGTAAGGAGTGTGAACTATGTTCCCGATAAAATATATTGACAATAACCTTGTCTGGAACAAGGACAATGAGGTGTTCGCTTACTATGAGCTGATACCGTACAACTATTCTTTCTTATCCGCAGAGCAGAAATTTATCGTGCACGACAGCTTTCGACAGCTAATCGCACAGTCCCGTGAGGGTAAAATTCATGCGTTGCAGATTGCCACAGAAAGCTCAATCCGAAGTCAGCAGGAGCAGTCAAAGAAGCTGGTAACTGGAAAATTAAAGGAAGTTGCTTACCAGAAAATAGACGAACAGACCGAAGCGTTAGTATCTATGATTGGGGACAATCAAGTGGACTACCGATTTTTTCTTGGCTTTAAGCTCATGGTTACGGAAGAAAAACTCAATCTGAAGAATATTAAAAAATCGGCATGGCTGACGTTCACAGAACTTCTCCATGAAGTGAACCACACGCTGATGAATGATTTTGTTTCCATGCCGAATGATGAAATCAACCGTTACATGAAAATGGAAAAGTTACTGGAAAATAAAATCTCAAGGCGTTTTAAAGTGCGTCGCTTGGAAATCAATGATTTTGGGTATCTCATGGAACATCTTTACGGCAGGGACGGTATCGCCTATGAAGATTATGAGTACCAGCTACCAAAGAAAAAATTGAACAAAGAAACGCTGATAAAATACTACGACCTTATCCGTCCGACAAGGTGTGTGATTGAGGAAAGCCAGCGGTATTTACGATTGGAACATGAGGACAAGGAAAGTTATGTGTCCTACTTTACTGTCAATGCGATTGTAGGCGAGCTTGATTTTCCGTCGTCTGAAATCTTCTATTTCCAGCAACAGCAATTCACATTCCCTGTTGATACTTCTATGAATGTAGAAATCGTGGAAAATCGAAAAGCATTAACAACCGTCCGCAATAAGAAAAAGGAATTGAAAGACCTTGACAATCACGCTTATCAAGCAGGAAGTGAAACCAGCTCAAATGTGGTGGACGCATTAGACAGCGTGGACGAGCTGGAAACGGACTTAGACCAGAGCAAAGAAAGTATGTATAAGTTAAGCTACGTGATACGGGTGTCTGCACCCGATCTTGACGAGCTGAAACGCCGTTGTGATGAAGTCAAGGACTTTTACGACGACCTCAATGTAAAGCTGGTGCGTCCTGCTGGGGATATGCTGGGGCTTCATTCTGAATTTCTTCCAGCCAGCAAGCGATATATCAATGACTATGTGCAGTATGTAAAATCAGACTTCTTGGCAGGACTTGGTTTTGGTGCTACCCAGCAGTTAGGGGAAAACACGGGTATCTATATGGGCTATTCCGTTGATACGGGAAGAAATGTGTACCTGCAACCGTCTTTAGCTTCGCAGGGTGTGAAAGGCACAGTTACCAACGCCCTTGCGTCTGCTTTTGTCGGTTCGCTTGGCGGTGGGAAGTCGTTCTGCAACAATCTTCTTGTGTATTATTCGGTTCTCTTTGGGGGACAAGCGGTTATCTTAGACCCCAAATCAGAGCGTGGCAACTGGAAAGAAACGCTCCCAGAAATCGCCCATGAAATCAATATCGTAAATCTTACCAGCGACAAGGACAATGCAGGACTTCTTGACCCATTCGTGATTATGAAGAATGTAAAGGACGCTGAAAGTCTGGCAATCGACATCTTGACATTCCTTACTGGTATTTCCTCTAGGGACGGCGAAAAATTCCCCGTGTTACGAAAAGCGGTGCGTTCCGTTACCCAGAGCGACAGTCGGGGCTTGCTCCATGTGATAGACGAGCTACGCCGTGAAGATACACCCATATCAAGAAATATCGCAGACCATATCGACAGCTTCACGGACTACGACTTTGCACATCTGCTGTTTTCAGACGGTACGGTAGAAAATGCTATCAGTCTGGATAACCAGCTCAATATCATTCAAGTAGCCGACCTTGTACTGCCAGATAAGGACACAACCTTTGAGGAATACACGACCATTGAATTATTGTCGGTATCTATGCTGATTGTGATTAGTACCTTTGCCCTTGATTTTATCCATTCGGACAGAAGCATTTTTAAGATTGTTGATTTGGACGAAGCGTGGGCGTTCTTAAATGTGGCACAAGGCGAAACTTTATCAAATAAGCTGGTTCGTGCTGGACGAGCTATGCAGGCAGGCGTTTATTTCGTTACCCAGTCTGCCTATGATGTGTCAAAGGAAAGTCTGAAAAACAACATCGGCTTGAAATTTGCCTTTCGTAGCACCGACATCAACGAGATAAAACAGACCTTAGAATTTTTTGGTATCGACAAGGACGACGAGAACAACCAGAAACGCTTGCGTGATTTGGAGAACGGACAATGCTTATTGCAGGACTTATACGGACGTGTCGGTGTGGTGCAGATACACCCAGTCTTTGAAGAACTGCTACACGCCTTTGATACCAGACCGCCCGTGCAGAGAAATGAGGTGGAGTGATGAAAGAAAGGATAAAAGGTGCGTTCACAAAAAAGAAGATTTTCCACTTTCTCAAAATGGCTCTGTTCGTGGTGGCACTCTCCCTTATCCTGCTTTCACTTCTGGGGACGGTGGCTCATGCGACGGGGCTTGTGGACGATACCATAAACGCAGAAAATCTTTACTCAAAATATCCCCTTTCCAACTACCAGCTTGATTTTTATGTGGATAATAGCTGGTCGTGGCTTCCGTGGAACTGGCTGGACGGTATCGGAAAATCGGTGCAGTACGGGCTTTACTGTATTACCAACTTTGTCTGGACGATAAGCCTTTATTTAAGCAATGCCACGGGCTATGTGGTGCAGGAAGCCTATAAACTTGATTTTATTAACGATATGGCAGACAGTATCGGAAAGAGCATACAGACCCTTGCAGGTGTTACCGAGAATGGCTTCGGGAGTACGGGATTTTATGTAGGTTCTCTATTACTGATAATTTTAATCATTGGTATTTATGTTGCCTATACGGGACTGATAAAAAGAGAAACCAGCAAAGCGGTTCAAGCGGTTATCAATTTTCTTGTGGTGTTCGTGCTGTCCGCTTCATTTATTGCTTACGCTCCCGACTACATCAAGAAGATAAATGAATTTTCATCAGACATCAGTACCGCTTCACTTGACTTGGGAACAAAAATCATGCTCCCCAACTCTGACAGCGAGGGCAAGGACAGCGTGGACTTGATACGGGATAGCTTATTTTCTATTCAAGTGGAACAGCCGTGGTTACTCTTACAATTCGGGAACAGCAACGCAGAAGAAATCGGGGCAGACCGTGTGGTCGCTCTTGTATCAGCAAGTCCAGAGGACGAAGACGGGAAAACACGAGAAGAAGTCGTGAAAACAGAAATTGAGGACAACGACAACAACAATCTGACGATACCGCAGGTCGTGAACCGTTTAGGCATGGTGTTCTTCCTATTCATTTTTAATATAGGTATCACAATCTTTGTATTCCTACTGACAGGGATAATGATGTTAAGCCAGATACTTTTTATTATCTTCGCTATGTTCCTGCCTATTAGTTTCTTGCTCTCTATGATACCGAGCTATGAAAGCATGGCAAAGCAGGCAATCGTAAGGGTATTTAATACCATAATGACACGGGCAGGAATTACACTCATTGTAACGGTGGCGTTCAGTATTTCCAGTATGTTTTATAACATCTCCAAAGATTACCCGTTTTTTATGGTGGCGTTTTTGCAGATAGTATGTTTCGCTGGTATCTACATGAAGCTGGGCGATTTAATGAATATGTTCTCTTTGAACGCTAATGACAGTCAAAGCATGGGACGAAGAATTTTCCGCAGACCGTATCTGTTTATGCGACATAGGGCTAGGCGTATGGAACACCGTATTGCAAGGGCGGTAAGTGCTGGCGGTATTTCGGGCGGTGTCGCTGGTGCGGTGGCTGGAAGTGCCGTTGCTGGAAAACGAGCTGAAAGAAAAAATACAGCTTCTAAAGAAAATCGGGGCAATACCACTTCCAGCATGGGACAGCGTGCAGGCTCAAAGGTGGGTGCTGTCTTAGATACGAAAAATAAAGTGAAAGACAAGGCAAACGCTGTCAAAGAGAATATCAAGGATATGCCGACACAGACCGCTTATGCGGTGTATTCCGCAAAGGAAAAGGCAAAGTCCAGCGTGTCCGACTTTAAGCGTGGCATGGTGCAGGAACAGCAGTCCAGACAGACGGGACGATTGGAAAAGCAGGAACAGCATAGACAGAATATTGCTGATAAGCGTATGGAGCTTCAAAAGGCACAAGAAGCAAGGCAGGCACAGCGAAAGGCTGACGGATCAGCGACAACGGGAGCTACCCGTCCCCATGAGCGACCAGCCACAGCTTCAACCATTCCAAAGCCGAGTGCTGAAAAAATGCAGGAAGTCAAACGTCCTGCCACAGCGACCACTTCAAAAGCAAGTGAGCCAGTCAAGACAACTGTTATCAAAGAGCGTCCGTTATCTTCTGGTGCTTCTGATAGAAAAGCGACCCAGCCTGCACAGACAGTACATAGGCAGAATGTAGAAAAAGTGGTATCGCAGGAAACACGCCAGAATTACACCAAAGACCGCAGGACAACGGTTCAGCAGACGCAAACCGTCCAAAAGAACCAGCAGACAACAGAGAAAACTCGTAACCTTGTGATGAAGAAAGGACAGAAGAAAAAATGAAACTGAAACATATCGCTCTCATTGGCACTCTGTTTCCTATCCTCTTTTCTCTGGTGCTTTTCTTTGGTGTGTTGATTAGTGCGGACAGCGACGACGAGAACAGCAATTTTTCTTCTGGCATTACGGGTATGAATTTATCCGCAGAAGTCTTGAAACATCAGCCTATGGTAGAAAAATACGCCAGAGAATACGGTATCTCCGAGTATGTCAATGTATTGTTGGCTATCATTCAAGTAGAAAGTGGCGGTACGGCAGAAGATGTTATGCAGAGTTCGGAAAGTCTTGGTTTACCGCCTAATTCTTTAGATACGGAAAGTTCAATCAAGCAGGGGTGTAAGTATTTTGCGTCCCTGCTTTCTTCCTGCAAAAATCAAGGTATCGACGATTTGAATGTAGCGATACAGTCTTATAACTATGGCGGTGGTTATGTGGGATATGTGGCAGGAAAAGGAAAGAAACACACCTTTAACCTTGCAGAGAGCTTCGCCCGTGAGAAATCGGGTGGAAAGAAAGTAACCTATACCAACCCGATAGCCGTTGCGAAGAATGGGGGCTGGCGGTATGGCTATGGAAATATGTTCTATGTGGAATTAGTCAATCAATATCTGACCGTGGCACATTTTGATAATGCGACGGCACAAGCGATTATGAATGAAGCATTGAAATATCAAGGCTGGAAATATGTGTATGGTGGCAGTAACCCGAACACTTCCTTTGATTGTAGCGGACTTGTGCAATGGTGCTATGGAAAAGCTGGTATCTCCTTACCGAGAACCGCACAAGCACAGTATGACGCTACCCAACATCTTCCGCTTTCGCAGGCAAAGGCTGGGGATTTGGTATTTTTCCATTCTACCTATAACGCTGGAAGTTATGTAACCCACGTCGGTATTCTTGTTTCGCCGACACAGATGTACCATGCAGGCGACCCGATAGGATATGCAGACCTAAGCAGTAGTTACTGGCAACAGCACTTAATCGGTGCAGGACGAGTAAAACAATAGAAAGGACTTGAAAAATATGTTTAAGAAGAATGAGAAACAGACAGAAAATGTCAAAGAAAAAAAGGTGCGTACCGTTAAAGTAGGCACACATAAGAAAACCGTGATTGCATTGTGGGCGGTGCTTATCGCAAGCGTGAGCTTTGGAGTATATAAGAATTTTACCGCTATCGACCAGCACACGACCCATGAAAAAGAAATCATAGAGCTTCGCTTGCAGGACACCAACGGGATAGAAAATTTCGTAAAAAACTTTGCGAAGTCCTACTACACATGGAGTAACAGCAAAGAAGCGATTGAAGCAAGGACGCAGGCAATCAGCGGTTATCTGACAAAAGAATTGCAGGACTTGAATATAGATACCATTAGAACCGATATACCGACCAGCTCCACGGTTACAGATGTGATTGTATGGAGTATCGAACAGTCGGGAATGGACACTTTTTCTGCTACCTACGAAGTAGATCAGCAGATAAAAGAGGGAGAACAGACAAGCAATGTGAAAGCAACCTATACCGTAAAAGTCCATGTGGACGCTGACGGGGATATGGTAATCGTTCAGAACCCTACCCTTGCCCCTGCAATCGAAAAATCAGACTATGAGCCAAAGACACCAGAAGCAGACGCAAGTATAGACGCTGATACCGTCAATGACGCTACCGCATTTTTGGAAACATTCTTTAAGCTGTACCCGACAGCTACGGAAAAAGAGCTTGCTTACTATGTAACTGGAAATGTGCTTGAACCTATCGGCAGGGACTACCTTTATTCTGAATTGGTAAACCCTATCTTTACAAAGGACGGGGACAATGTGAAAGTCAAGGTTGCTGTAAAATTCCTTGATAATCAGACAAAGGCAACGCAGGTATCGCAGTATGAGCTTGTGCTACATAAGGATAGTAACTGGAAGATTATAAAATAATAGCTCTATTATACCCCCTCCTCAATATGTGTCATGCTAGCTTGGCATTTGAAGTCAATATGATATAATGACAATGTAAGGCTAACTTGACACTGAAAAGGAGGGGTGATTTTGAAAAACCGTGTAAAAGAGTTGCGTGAAAAGGAGGGACTAACGCAAAAGAAATTAGGCGAAAAAGTAAATGTTTCAAGACAAGCAATCAACGCTATTGAAACGGGAAAATATGACCCATCACTTTGGTTGGCTTATGATATTGCACAACTATTTAATATGAGCATTGAAGAAGTATTCAATTTTAAGGAGAGTGAGAGAAAATGAAATCATTAAAAAATCCTATGACTAATGCGATTTATATAGCTTCAATTACTGCTATTTACGCTATGATATTTATAGTTTCGTCTGAATTTGTATCAAAGTATGCTTATTGGCTTTCTGATAGTCGGTGGTCTTTGTTCATTCAAAACAAAAACATGAAATTTATAGGACTTGGGATGATTGGCATAGCAATTATCATTGACATATTCTCTGCTTTAAGAAGAAAGAAATATGATGAGTATCAAATAATTGCATTAGAAAAAATCATGCTATTTAATGGACTTTTTATAACGATTATCTTTCCATTTTCTTTATTTATACTTATTTTTGCACCGATATATTTTGTGGAAACGATTTTTGCTTTTATTCTATTTCAATGGTTGTGTATGGTAATTACAGAAGTGCTTTATTTATTTAAGAATTATAAAATTTAAGTGGAAGGAGTTGTTACTATGTGGTTTGTTTGGGTTATGTGGGGAATAGTTACCATTTCTATTATTGCAACAATTATTTTGATGACAGGAAAGGGAAGTAAATTTGTTACTGGTTTTAATACTAAAAGTACAGAAGAAAGAGCACAATATGACTCAAAAAAAGTGAGTAAACAAGCAGGAATTTTTATGATTTTAATAGATGTAGGATTGATTGCACTTGTTTCGTATATTCAGTTTAGAGCCGTTCCAGCTATTCAAAATAACACAATTTCAAATTATGGAACAGAAATAACTATTGTTTCATTAGGAATTTGTGCTTATATAATTCTTGTTGCAATGATAGCGGTTATTCGTGGCTTTAAGCATAGTAAGAAATAATGAGGTTAGAATGATAACCTCAAGTTCCTATGTAATTATTAAAGAAATTTACTACAAATAATTTGTTTGAGGTATTGGTATGATAAGACTTAAAAAACGAGATATAAAAAAGGCATTAAAAGCTGGTGCAAAAGCTGGCGGTGTATCATTAGCTGATGTTCGAGCTGATATTGAAGCAACGATTGATGAAGCAATGAACAGTACCGACCCTGATGTGCAGGCAAATTTCAAAAAGTATTTTGGAAATAAACGCCCTACGCCAGAAAAATATATTTATAAGATTACGAAAAAGACAGTAAAATAAGTGCTTTAAAGGGGGCTTGTATTATGGAACGCTTTAAGTACAATCTTATACGGTCATACACTACCTAACTGCATTTTATCAACAACTGAATATTTTATAGCTATAATAGCTCGTATAAAACTATATGTTTTGTGCGGGCTTTTTTCATACCCGAAAAAATTAAATTTTTTTCAAAATAGGTCATTAAATCACACCTTTCATTCCCTATATGGTGCGGAAAGAGGGATAAACACTTTTCAAATCATAGAGGAAAGGGGGTGAGATTGATGAAACCGTCTGACTTCTGCAAATTCTGCTCGAACGGTACGCCTATTCTGAAATCAGCGGTACATTCATTCTGATTTAGCGGTACGCGTTTTCTGCTCAAAACGGTACGTT